>JAKAPY010000063.1 GCA_021811925.1 Thermoplasmata archaeon
ACAGATGCCCCGTCGAGCAGGCCTACCAGCTCTACACAGCGCTGCGATACCACGGCACCGAAGTGGAGATGGAACTTTTCCCTGGCGAGAACCATGAACTGTCAAGGTCGGGCAAGCCTGCCCACAGGGTGAGAAGGCTCTCATCCATACTCCAGTGGTTCGACGGGCATCTGTGACTCGTGCGTTCTGCGAATCACATATCCGAGACATGTTTTTGGAAGGAAATCTCATGATCTGACGCGGGAAAACGGAGCGAGAAAGTTGTTCCCTTCCTGTAGTCGCCCGCCACCCTTTCCCTTATTGAGATGCTGCCTCCGATGCTCTCCATAATCTGCTTGACAAGCGGAAGACCGAGGCCGGTGCCGCTCGCTCCCTTGTTGAATCTGTTGAACACCTCTTTGGCCGTTTCGGGCATTATTCCCTTTCCCATGTCCGATACCTCCGTCAGCACGTATTCCCTGCTCCCTTCCGTCACCCTTGAAAGGCCAACCTCCAGCAGGACTTTTTCCCCATCGGTGTATTTTGCCGAATTTGAGAAGAGATTCATGAAAACATCATTTATGAAATCGGTTCCCCTGATCATGTATTCTCCACCCATGCCGTCTCCAGTGATTTTCAACTCAAACCTCTTGGCCGGGAAGCTCTCCGTTATGATCCTGTAGCTGCTCTCTATGAAAGCGGCGACGTCACAATCCCTTAGGGTGCCTATCTTTCCTGCCTCCAGCTTCGAGATTGTGAGCACCTCCTCCAGAAACCTGTGCGCGTTTGTTATTCCAGCCTGTACAGCGTCCAGGTTTCCCTGTATGTCTTTTGCCGCAGAGCCGGGCTTGTTCAGCTTGAGTCTGATAAGCTCGATGTTCGTGGTCAGCGCCTGCAATATGTTTCTCAGGTCGTGCGCAATCAACCCGCTTCTCGCCTCCGCCACCTTCCTGCTCTCGTTCATGCTGTCGTAGAGCATTTGCAGCGCCGTCGAGAGCGAAATAAGTCTTCCGACAGTGTTTATGATTTCCTGGTCGACGGGCTCGAACGATCTCGGCCTGGACGACTGGACATCCAACACCGCAAAGCACCTGTCTTCCACAATCACCGGATACGAGTATTCGCTCCTTGATATCTCTCCAAAGAGGTTCACATAGCTCGGTTCCTCCGTCGTGTCACCTACAAGCACTGGACGCCTCTCTGCGGCAGCCCTCCCCACTATGCCGTATCCCAGCCTGAGCGTTGCCTTCGGATCGAACCGCATTCCATGGCCCTCTATTGTTCTCCATGCAATCGGTCTCAAAGTGCCGTCTCTCTCCACAAGCCAGATGGATGCACTTTCATAATCGAGCATCTCCACCATTGCCGCAACCGTCTCGTCGTAGTTTTTCGATGCATTTTCCCCAAGGCGGGTGAGTATTCGCGTGGTCTGGACCATTGCAAGGAGCTGCGAAATTGTCTCAGCCCTCCTGTCAAGCGTGTAGCGTGCCATGGACGATGTCGCTTGCACGCCAGAGAGCAGCCACAGAAATCTCTTCTCCATATCCAGCCACAGTGCCCTTTCCTTGTTCCTGACCCCCATGAGCCTGTACAGTCCGGGTTGGATGAGCGAAACAGTCACAAGGTAGTCCGAGTGCAACAGAGCGCCGAGCGCCCTGGACCTCTCCGTCCAGTCCGAGTTGCATATCTGTGAAATGCTTTCTGCGCTTCCAAAATCACGAAGGTCAAGCGCCATCTTCTTCGGTACCTGTTCGAGTCCCGTCTCATTCACCGAAGTTTTGTCCTCGAGAGTCCACTCCACCGCGTTCGTGGAGAGGAATGAAAACGCCTCCCCGTACCTGAAATTCCTGGAGATTGAGCCGAGGATGCTGTGGCGTTCCTGGGGGGAGGTCATTGTCCTGAGCATCCAGTTGCCCTCTTCCTCGATTGTGGTGTTCATCCTGTTGTTCCTGTTCACCTGTGTAATGAAGTCCGCCAGCAAGCCCCACATGGGAAACAGGTATGACTGGCCGACAAGCACAATGTCGACATACCATCCGAATGAATACTGAATATCCTGCGCAAGGCCAATTACCATGGACGAACCCTGCAGAACAGCAAACAGAATCAATCCTGTGTAGCTGTTTCTGAACAGCCTGAATTTGTCCCTGAAAAGGAGAATCGAGACAAACAGGGCCAACGCAATGCCCGCAATGTGTATGTAAGCCTCCAGCGATGATGCCTCGATCGCAAACAGTCGCATCGATCCGAACGCAACATTCCCAATGGCTGCTGCAATGATGGCCGTCAGAAGAATGGCTGTTACCTGCCAGGCCACAATTTCACGCCTTCCCAGCTTCCTTCTGGATGTGTGCCCTACCAAACCGGCAATGAGTATGCACGCCAGGACAACGAATGAGATATGCTCCAGCATATGGGCCAAGTACAACGAGCTGGCGGTTGCTTTCCCGTTCAGCATCAGGTTGGCAACATATGCGGAAAACACGCTGAAAAGAAGGGTCGAAAGGAATGCGGCGGCCAATATCGCGTCGAATCCGAAACGGGCCAATCTGTAACGGACCAGGCTGAGGCTCATCATGATGAGTGCAATCGCGCTGATATAGAGAGACGAAGCGAACTGAATTCCGGGCAGAACAAGTGAGTGGATGGTAAGGAATATGCCCGTCAGGGAAATCAGGGGCAGGGCAACACCAATGACGGGCACAGCCCAGCCTGACAGGGAATGTTTCAGTCCGTTACGGACGGCACGCGTCGAACTCCTAAGACGATCCATCTGGCACACTCCCACTCATCCACTTCGGCGATCCTGCCTCATCCCCTGCATGAGAACGGCCGCGTCCCGTGCCCGTCTTCACATTTAATTTGTATCAATGCAATGTCCTCCTGAATCCTCCAGGAGGGACAAGAAGTTCGAACATGGCTCCCTTGCCCTCCTCTCCCGTCTCCTCTATCCGGATGCCAGTTATGCCGAGGACATCCCTTGCGAGCCTCAGCCCATGACTTCTGCCGTCTCTAGACGCAGAAAAAATCCCGTCTTTGTCGGAAGCGGTTATACCCACGCCATCGTCGCTGTAGATTATTTTCAGCCCGTTCCCTTCTCTTCTTACCTGAAGGATGATGCTCCCGATCTTGCCACCGTGCCTGATTGAATTGTCAACGAAGTTGAAGAAGACCCTTTCAACAAGCGGATCGGCGACTATCTCTGCGTTCTCCCCCTCCAGGCTGATCCTGACTCCCTTCGTATCCATTCCGGATATGCTTTCAAGGAAGGTCCTGTGCACGTTCATCCAGCGAGGATTTCCCGAAGTCTGCAGCTCCTTCAGAGCGTTCAACTGCCTTTTCATCTGCTCTGTTATCATGTTTATTTTCTCGAGCCTTGAGGCAACGTCGCCGTCTTCCGAAGTGTTCAACAATGTGCGTATGTAGAGCTCAATCGACTGAAGGTGGTTCATCATATCATGCCTGCTCATTGTTTCCATCAGGTTGAGCTTCTCGTTCGTCTTGCGCAGGTCTTCCCTTTGCTCTACAAAGGACGTGACATCCCGCTGCAACTGGACCCAGTTGGTCACTCTGCCTTCTTCATCCTTCAGCGGAAAGAAATGCGTCTCCAGAAACTGCTTCTCCCCTCGGCTGTCCATGCGCACTATTTCCCTTCTCGAGGAAAGTCCCGCCTTGAACGCATTGTAGATGTCGTTGACCGACTCGGTATCGACAAGGCTCCTGTCAAGTTCAAAGAGATGCTTTCCACTGATATCTTCGAGCACTTCTCCAGATGCGTTGAGATAGGCTGGATTTGCATACACCACCACGGGCTCGCCATTTCTGTCCAGTTCTGAGACGAGCACCCTTTCGTTCAGATCTTCAATGACTGCGTGGTTGAGGTTTATTATCGACCTGGCCTTTTTCTCATCGGTTATTTCCCTGCAGATGCTCGTGATTTGAACGACATTTCCATTCTGGTCTTTCGCTGGAGAAAGCATCGCGCTGATGTCAATAATTTTCCCGTCTTTCCTGATCCTCTTCGCCTCGTATCTTACCGAAAAACCTTCCGCCACCGCCCTCATCCTTTCGTTAAGATCCCTCCTCTCCCCCTTCGGGATCAGGAAGTCTATTTCCCTTCCTGTGACCTCGTCAGCCCTCCAGCCGTAGGCTTTCTCGAACGCATCGTTCACCGAAAGTATCTTGCCTTCAAGGTCGGTGCTTATGATTATCAGCGGCGTGTGCTTCACAAACGACTGCAGATTCTGGGAAATGACTCTAAGCCTGCTCTCCGCTTCAATCTTAGACGTGAGGAGGCCAACCTGTTTCCCTATGTCCTCCATCGTGTTCATCATATCTTTGTCGGGCTTCATTTCCGACGCACTGAATAAAAGCATCGCACCAATTGGCTTGCCACTGCTGCTGAGAGGCACTCCGAAGACGGACTTGAGTCCCGCTTGTATTGCCATCTCGCCTCTTCCGAACTGTTGCTCCTCACCGATGAGCTGGATCCAACGGGGCTTCATCGAAGCCCAAACGCCTCCCGGAAGTCCCACACCCCTGCCGAAGGTCGAGCCTAGCGATGCATTCTCGAATTCTTTCAGACTCTTGGACTCCGTGCTCCACTGACTTTTCAGGCGAAGCTGATTCCCGTTCTCATCCGGAAACCATATTTCCCCTGCCTGCAATTTCAGGGAGGTGCACACTGCCTCAAGAACCGATGGAAGGACCTTTTCAATTGATTCTGCGGTGGCGAGCAGCTCGGAGACCTTCCTTCTGGCATCCCTTCTTCTCTGATTCAGCTTCTCAGCCGTTGCGTCGCGGAAGACCATCACAACCCCCCTGATGGCACCGTCCTGATCCTTGATGGGGGCAGCCGAATCTTCTATCATCCTTTCAGTCCCGTCTCTTGAAATGGCAATTGTGTGGTTTGCCATGCCTACCACGATGCCAAGCCTCATTACGGAATCGACAGGTATTTCGGCGGGCTGCCTTGTGTCTTCGTTGATTATGTGGAATATCGATTGAACCTCCTTTCCAATCGCCTCGCTCTGATCGTAGCCGGTGAATCCGGCAGCAACCTGGTTCATGAATGTGACTTTGCCCTCCCTGTCGGTCGCAATAACCGCATCCCCTATGCTCCTGAGCAGGACATTCAACTCCTCCTTTTGCACCTCCATTCTTTCTAGAGTCTTCACCTCTGCAGATCTGTCAAGTGCCAGTCCAGCGATGGCGATGGTCTTCCCGCTTGAGTCCTTGATCGGTGAAATGGTCATGCTCGCTTCAAACATCTCTCCATTCTTTCTCAGCCTCCTGCCTTTGTAGCGCTTCGCTGCTCCCTCCTCTGCCACTTGCAAGAACAGGTTTCTTATAGCTTCCCTTTCCCCCGCAGGAACCATTGGGAGGACAAGACCGACAGCCTCCTCCTTGGACCACCCGAAAGTCTGCTCAAAGGCGGAATTCACGGAGATTATCTTTCCCTCCAAGTCGTAGAGAATAATGGATTCGGCTGTATTGTGCACAAATGACTCAAGTCTTTCCTTCGTCGATAGCAGCTCCTCCTCATTCCTCTTCTTTTCGCTGCATATTGAAATGTAATGCGCCATTTCCCTGAACAGCGATTTCGGGTTTCCCCCTTTCTGCATGTAGAAGTCTGCCCCGTTGTTCAGCGCTTCAATAACTATCTCTTCCCTTCCCTTTCCTGTGAAAAGTATGAATGGCACTTTGTTCCCATTGGCCCTAAGATTCTTCAGAAAGTCAATGCCGCTCAACTCAGGCATCTGGAAGTCGCTTATGATGACGTCATACGACTCTGTTTCCAAGTGTCTGATAGCTTTCGATGGTGAGGAAGCGGTTGTAACATCAATGTCGTACATCGCCTCCACATACTGCTTGAAAGCGTCAAGCATCAGCTGGTCATCGTCTACATACAGAACCCTGCGTCGCTTTCCTTGAGAATCATTCTCAGCCAACAAGCTCCACTCTCCCAGCGCCTAGACATCCCTTAAGATGTTGGGAACTTAAATAAACAAACTGGTTGATAAAGTTTAAGTTGATTTTATCGCCTGTTACTATTCAACGATCAGCTGCTCGGCTGTGTGACACTATGCCGTTATCGCAGCATGGTGAGGAAATTATTACATATGTCCTTGCAGTGCCCGGTACACGCAGCGTGCGGCAGGCTCATGTCTGCCTTGTGGAATTCGCCGAATCTGTTCTGAAGCTCAGGCTCACATTCACTCACTTCGCTTTTTGACCGTAACAAGATTTAATATTACAACTTCGATAGTAGTAGTGCATTGAACAAAATACTGGTTACGGGTGGAATGGGTTTCATCGGGAGCCACACTGTCGACGCTCTTGTTGCCGAGGGGCACAACGTTGTTGTCCTGGACAACCTTGAAAAGCAAGTGCATCTCGGGAAAAGGCCTGATTATCTCAACAAGAAGGCGAAGTACATTGTGGGGGATGTCCGTTTTCAGAAGGACTGGCTCAAGGCGCTCAAGGACGTCAGTCATGTTATTCACCTGGCAGCCTGCGTTGGGATAGGCCAGAGTTTCTGGGAATCAAGGAAATACAATCAGACGAACGTTGTCGGCACATCCAATCTCTTTGAACTGCTCACTAGGGACGCAGCACTCAGGAAGCGCATTGAAAAGGTTGTGGTCGCGTCAAGCAAGAGCCTCTACGGCGAGGGTGCCTACAGGTGCTCCGTCCATGGCGTTATACATCCCATGCCCAGGAGCTCCGAGCAGCTCAGGCAGAAGGACTGGGAGGTGAGCTGCAGCTTATGCGGTTCAAAGACAAAACCGGTTGGCATAACCGAGGACAAGCCACCGCAGAACCTGAATCCTTATTCACTTTCAAAATATGCAACCGAAAGGCTCGCACTCAGCTACTCTTCGGCTCTCGGCATCCCTGCCGTTGCATTCAGGTACTTCAACGTCTACGGGCCGAGGCAGAGCCTTTCCAACCCGTACACGGGTGTGCTTGCAATATTCATTTCAAGGCTGAAGAACGGCAAGGGGCCCGTCGTCTTCGAGGACGGGAAGCAGCTGAGGGATTTCATCTACGTGGACGATATCGCCAGGGCAAACATGGCAGCCCTGGAGAAGGGTGAAGGCGCCTTCAATCTTGGCACCGGAAGGCCCGCGTCCCTCCTTCAGATCATTTCAATGCTGAATGACGCACTCGGCACAAACATCGAGCCTGAAGTGACAAACGAGTTCAGGCCGGGCGACAACAGGCATGATTTCTCCGACAGCACAAGGTTCCTCAAGACATTCGGGCCGAGGATGTTCACCGGCCTTAGCGACGGGATTACCGAACTTTCCGAATGGTCTTCCAGGGTGAAGGCAAAGGACAACTTCACAAAGGCGGAAGAGGAGAGAAGGAAGTACATATCGACAGGCTGAGTCAGCGCACTGTTTCCAACAGTTCTTGGTGGACGCGCTATATTCAGTCCGAATACTGTGGGAGATGGTTTAATAAATAACCTTATTGTTCTGTCGTCCGAGGGGGCATAGGGCGGACTGGATTTGAGCAGCAAAGGAATTACACTGTTAATACCTGCTTACAATGAGGAGGACAGGATTGCGAAGTCACTCGACTCCTACATACCAGTGCTTAAGTCACTCGGCGTGCCGTTTGAAGTACTTGTGATAATAGATGGCTTAGACGGGACTTACGACGCAATCCAGGCGTACAGCAGCCTCGGTGTAACAGGTTACAAATATGATTCAAAACTGGGAAAGGGCGGAGCAATAAGGAAGGGCATCTCCCTCGCAATGTATGACGTTATATGCTGGGTAGACGCGGACGGCAGCCTTTTCCCAGACGACCTGAAGAAAATACTCGAGGCTACCGAGCACTGCGATTGCGTTGTCGCCTCCCGCTGGCTGAGGGACAGCGTGTGGCTGACCAAGGAACCTCTCTTCAACAGGACAGTAGGAAGGGTGTTCAATGTTCTGGTCAGGGGAATGCTTGGCCTTCCTGTCATGGACACTCAGTGCGGTGCAAAGGCATTCAAGTCATCCGTTGCCAGGGCTGTCATGGCTACAACCGTTGTCAACAACAGGACATTCGATGTTGCAATGCTTTACCACGCAAGGAGGAGTGGTGCCACCATGAAGGAGGTAGGTGTGAGGTGGGAGCATGACCCAAGGACAAGGATGCCCATCTTCAGGGTCATACCCATAATGTTCCTCACTCTTGTCGGCATCAGGCTGATGAATCTTCCGATCAGGAAATACTTCCCGGAGGAGATCATTAATTACTTCGTCAGCCGCTACGCGAGCGACTGACGGGCTTTCATGTGTTTCCCTGTTGAGGAAAAGTGTGTGAATGAGCGGTAAAGACGGAAGGAATGTAGTTATTACAGGCGGGGCCGGATTCGTCGGTTCCCATGCTGCTGAATATTACGCGAGAAAGGGATGGAACGTTATTGCACTTGACAACCTTTCCAGGCCTCCGGTATGCGGATTTGGAATAAACACGAAGACGTACAACTGGAATTACCTGAAGGGGATGGAGAACATACGTCTTGTGCGTGGCTCCGTCCTTCAGCAGAAGACTGTGGACGACCTTGTCTCGGAAGCGGATGCTGTCATACACACCGCCGGTCAGGTGGCCGTCACGACCTCTCTTGAGGATCCCGCCGGTGATTTCAATATAAATGTCAGGGGGACATTCAATGTACTCGAGGCATGCAGGAAGTCCAGAAACAACGTAAACGTTGTATTCTGCTCCACGAACAAGGTATATGGCGAGAATGTGAATTCCATTCCAGTCAAAAGCAGCGGACTGAGGTATTCATTCTCGGACGACAAATACTCGAAGGGCATACCTGAGAGCTTTCCTGTAGACTCGTGCAAGCATTCCCCCTACGGCGCATCAAAGCTGTCGGCCGACAT
>JAKAPY010000064.1 GCA_021811925.1 Thermoplasmata archaeon
CGAGGTGAAGGTAACGCATCACCTCGGTGAAGCCGAATTTGCTCTTGCCGTTGACCCTTTCGCAGAATGTGTATGGCACCTCTTTTACTGTTTTCACTCTTCCCCTGACGAGTATTTCGAGCAGTACCTTGTAGCTGTTTGACTTGATATCCGCTGGGTCTATCACATCCTTCCTGAAAATGAAATAACCGGAGAGCGGGTCTGCAATCTTCCCCGTCTTTCCGAGCAGCAAATGTGAAATGCCGGTGGCTGTCCTCGAAACAATCCGCCTTGCTAGGCTGAAGCTGCTGCTTCCTCCCTTGACATATCTAGATGCTATGACGACATCCGCCCCCTTCTCCGCCTCTTTCATCATCGTCGGGAGAAATTCGGGTGGATGCTGAAGATCGCAATCCATCACTGCAACGTATTCGCCTTCGGCAACCGACAGCCCCTCCCTGATGGCGCTAGTTATTCCCATCTTGGATGGCCGTTTCACAATCTTGACATTGCCGTATTTCTCTGCAAGGGTCTGTGCTATCCCGGAGGTGCCGTCAGGACTGTTGTCATCCACAACGATGATCTCGACGTCCATTTTCAGCGCTTCGATCCTTTCCACTATAATGGGCAGGTTGTCAGCCTCGTTATAGGTCGGGATCTCTATCGATAGCAGAGCCATCAAATGACCCCCTTTAGCATGGAGCTATTAAAGCTTGCGCCGTGATTCACGGCGAGGGAGAGGTGCCGGACTTGAAGGGTTTCCGACATCAGCCATTTATCTGTTTTGGCACTTTCGCGTATCGCTGGATGGATGCAGGCATGAAGAGGAGATGCAACGAAACAGGCCCTGCTTAAGCCCTATACTGAAATGCGGAAGGGCATGTTGCAGCGCCTGGTGCCAGTAAACACTAAGTCGCCATGCTACTCCGTTCACGGCCAGGCAGGCAACCGGTGCTTCCGTGCGGGAAACTATGTCATCTTTATGAGCGTCAGAGTGTTTACAACGCCAGGGAAGGAACGTATTTCGTCGACTTTCCTGTTGAACAGCTCGACGTTGTCCGCCCTCAATTCAGCCGCAAGGTCGAATTCACCGCTTGTCTCGTATGCAGAAACCGCCAGCTCTTTGAGGCGCCTGCCTACGACCCTCATCTGGTCAAGCTGCGTCTTTATCATGACAAGCCCCGATACATCATTGCTCCTTGTCATGACGGTGAATTTCTCAATCACTCCATCCTTCACCATCTTGGCGATCCTGGCCCTGACACCGCCTTCCGTCAGGTTCACACGGCGTGCTATCTCCACATTCTTCGTCCTTGCATTTTCCCTTAGAATTGCGAGTATCTGACTGTCTATCTCATCAACAACGCGAACGACGATTCTGCGCGAAACTCTCTCCTCGACCCCGATGCTAGACATCATTTGTCAATTACAGGAAAGCGTATTTAACACATTCCTACTGACAATTCTATCCCTCTGGCATATTTTTCTTCTTCTCTTCTGCATGCCAGAATCCATCCATTTCAGCATCGGGCATTGAGATGCCTTCGACCATTCCCCGGCAGAATTGGCCCGTCCCGCTGCCGATTTTCTGACGATCTCGCTTAAATATACACGGTTCAAACTCAGGATGTGTGACCGCCGCCAGGTCAGCCCGCTTAATCACAAGGACTGCTTTGACAGCGGCAAGCATACTTGTCATCATTTTCCTTCTGTCGGTTGCTGTCCCTGTTGCACAGGGAAAACTGAGTGCCAACGTGCCCAAATCCGGCGGTTTCACCGAGGCAGCCGGCGGCGGTTTTGTCTACATCAACGGAACAGCGAACGTAGACAACGGCGGCCTGTACTCGATATACGGCCTGTCCTATGACGCAGTGATTATAGGAGCCACCGGTCAGGCCCTTTACAACTATACCTCCGGTCTTCCCGCAGTCCATCCGGGGTCAAAGTCATCGCTCAACCTTTCAATACCCGTCCCTTACCAGGTGATATATGCGCTATATGCCCAGGCGGGGCCGTCTGGGACAACAAACGTGACAATTTCGATAACGATTCAGGGACTGTACGCCCTGGGGCTTATGAATTTCAGCATCCACATGGCTCCCTCAGTTTCCATAACGCCGTCATCTTTTGCTGCCGCGGCACAGCGGGGGCGGTAGCCGTTGGCGGGAAGAGCAGCGGTTTCGGCCCAGCACCCTCTCCATACAGGAAGGGCCATAGCGTCGGCTGCAAAGAGCGCGGTCCTTTTTGTGGCATTGCCTCTTGTCCTCATATATGTCTACCAGCTGATAGCAGCAGGCAACAGCCTGCCCGTAAGCCAGAATCTTTCATCGGCCTCGGCGGACATACTCTATATCGGCATCTCCGTAACAGCTGTCTCGGTAATTGCGACCCTCCTTGGAAATGAAAGGTCGTCCGGCCTCTCCCTGCGTGCGTTGGCACAGTCCCTGGCGGCCCTCTACGCGCTCTATCTTCTCGGCAGGAGGTACTCGTTCATTGTCGATGGACAGGTTTCAGTGGCGTTCAGCATCTTTCCTCTTGCTGCGGCGACAGCCGTGATCGCAATGCTCAGGATTGTCCCCGCGGTGCTGGAGCACTTTGAAGCAAATGTATGACCGTTCAGAAAATTCCGGCGGGTTCGGATGGCTTGAGTTTTTTTCTCAGCTCCGAAAAGTCAGTCTCCTCTTCGTAGATGCCTGTGAACATCTGAGTCAGCATGTCCATGTCCTTTGCCACTCTGGCATTCCTGCAGATGGCGCATTCGACCCTCTTGTTCAGTTTCTTCTTAGTGGCAACGCTGAGCGCATCAAGGTCGATGTTCGCCCCGCAATTTTCACAAGCTACTTTGATCATTTCAGGTCCACCCATTCAAACGCACTCCCAGCTCCCCTCTCCTCCCGTATCCGTCAACCAATTCCCGCCATTCAAAACCGGAGGCAATCACAGTAATGGGATACTGTTTTTAACCGTTTGCATCGATGTTTGACGAATCTTCTTTGCCTTCGCCAAACTCTTCAATTCCGTGGTTCATGTATCTCTTCTTCATGTCGCTGGTGTCGAACTCCTCAAACATCTTGCTTATCATTGCAAGATCCTTCTGATCGAATGTGAGCCTGTTGATCGCGGCCAATACGACGGCGCCCGAATCAACAACCTTCTGCATCACGTTCTCAAGCATCGCGATGACCCTGATCATATTGTTGTTTGCAAGCAGATATTCCAAACCGTCAATGAATATGACCGCATTCTGGTGCTTCTCAAGAAACGAAATGATTGCGCTCGTGATCAGGGACAGCTTGGACGGGTCGAGATTGTTGTTTCCCACAACCTGCGTCAGCCACCGCAGGTCCGAATTGACCAGCTTGTATTTCTCTGTCAGCCTCGACGGGTGGTCCCTGCTGATCACGAGCGCATCAAACCCCGCGGAGATAAGGTCCTGGAGTGTGGCAAACGCCACCGATGGCTTGTCCTCCGAGACAGTATAGCTGAATCCGCGCCTGATCGCGAAGCGGAGGTTCCGTATCTCCGCATGCCTTTCCGGCGTCTGTGATTTCTCGCCCTCCTTTTCCGTTCCCTGCCTGAGTGTGCCCTCGTCCCTTGTGAAAAGAAGCGTGCCCTTTCTCCTTCCGTGATCGTTTATCGGCTTTCCAAGCACTGAAATTCTCTTCAATGCGCCGTCCACGCCGAATGTGTATGCACCCTCGAACTTCTCGCCCTTCTTGACAGAGTCCATGAAATCAATGACCTGCAGCGAATCTGTATCGCTCAGGAGATCGACGAGCTTCTGCTGCGAGGTGACCTGTGAGATTGAAAACATTCTTCTTGCCTCGCCGTTCGCAAACGAGACATTGCCCTCGTTGTCAAGCCTGATTACACCGCCTTCGATCCCGTCAAGCAGCTCCGCAAGCTCCGTTTTCCTCAGCTCGGCCCTGTTCTTCATCATCTTCTCCTGCTTGAGTGCCTCTGTTGTTTTCATCGAGCCAATTATGTTTGAACCGAGGCGCTCCAGCATCCATGCATCGTTTTCGTTGAATCCACCGCTGGTTAGTTTGTTGAACAGCAGGACAAAGACGGAAGGGAGGTCAGAAGACTTTGGCGTGATGGGGGAAATCATCAGGTTTGTGATTGAACCGGGCATGTCGTTCTCGGGCCCAATTTCCAATCCGCTCATGTCATTCATTATAATCTCTTCGCCCTTTTCCACCGACTTCACCGCCAGCCTTTCAATGGCGTCGGGGATTCTTGCGTCATAGTAGCCTCCCCACTCTATGCTGGAGGAGTTCATGAACCCGACAAGCGAATATTCGGCCCCTATCAGATGGCCTGCGGCCGAAGAAATTGAATCAAGCATCCGGCCGAAGTCCGCCTGCCTTATGATGCTTCTTGCCATCTCGTCTATCAGGTTGAGCAGTCCCGTCCTCTGTCTCTCCTGGTTGAGCGCCGTGAGCTGCCTTGCCCTCGAAGAGAGCGCCTTGAGCAGCTCGGCCAGCTGCATATCCGCGGTCGAAAGATCTGACTCTTCCTCAAACGCGGTAATAACGACATAGTCCACCCCGTCCATGGTGGATACGCGGCCGACAAGCAGGGGCTTTGAAAAAAGTGAGCTGAAAGGGACGTCTCCTGACTCGCTTCCCAACCTTACGACCTTCTTGTGCGCATCCAGTGAGCTAAGGAGTTTCCCTGCCTGGCTCATGATCATCCTCGGTGGAGGCTCGGGCGTTCCGTTGTATGCAGTGAATGAAGCCCTGTCGAATGATGAAGCGGAGTAGTTTGCCAGGTAGATTGAAACCGATGAAGCAACCACAAGTTCACCTATGATGGGCACAACTTTCTCGAAGAGCCTGCCGAGATCCGTCTCGGCATACACTACATCCTTGAAGTACGAAACCTTCTTTGTCCTGAGCAGCTCTTCGCTGTCGGATTTCCTGTCATGCATTTTCAGATGCTTCAGCTCAAAGAAATGGAGCAGCCTCTGCAGAAGGTATCCCCTGAAGAGCTGCTTCGACTTTGCCTGCTGGTAGCCGATGCCGACAAAGAGAGACTCGCATCCAGGAACGCTTTCCTCATGGTAAAGCACCAGGTAAGGGCGTATGCTCTCGATCTCGTGCCTTGCAATGTTCCTGTCCATCCCCAGGCCCAACTTGTCGCATGCGTCCTCAACCTTGTATCCGTCGTCCAGGACGTATATGTTATTTGCAAGATGAATCGACTCCCTTTTCAGTGCATCCACTTCCTCGTCCGTGACTTCCTTCTTTATCGCGCTCCTGGTTGTCGGCCGCTGTGCAATGCTCCTGAATTCCTTGTTTCCATCCAGCTTTATGAAAAGTGAACCTGATTCGCAGGCAGCAACCTCGGTGCATTTTCTAAGGAAGTGGACAGGGAGCGTTTCCTGCCTTTCCTCGGCAAGGGCCGAAATAAATTCATCCGCTATCTGACCGGTGAGTGTGGACTCTGATTCCTTCTCCCCCACAACTTTTCTCATGTCTGCTGCTGCGTTCGCCCTCTCCATGACCGTGGAGAGCTGCCTTGATATGATCGAGGCAACCTCAAGATCCTCGGCGGAGAATCCCTTCTTTCCCGACCTGTGTAGTGTGATTACACCGATGTCCTCCTTTATGCTCTTGATCGGGATGACAAGTATTGCCTCGGGCTCGCCAGAGCCTCCGGGCATGTTTATTGTCCTGAGATCCGACTGTGCGTCATTGATGAGTTCGGGCATGTCGTTTGATATTGCCTTGCCGACTATGCCCTCCCCTACGGGAACTGCGAAGGAAAGCATCTCCTCCGCAAACAGTCCCCTGGATGTAACTGGTATGAGCGTGGTCCTTGTTTCATTGAGCGCATAGAAAACGGATATTGTTGAAGGAATGGCCGACTCGACGAACGACAGTGATTCTTCGGCTATCTTCGCCGGGTCTGACTGCCTGTGCAGCAGCAGCATCTCCTCAAGGAGCATGTTTCTGAAAAGTATCTTCCTGTCTTTTTCAGCCGTGGAAATGCTGGTCGAGAGTCTGTCCGAAAGGAGCGATGAAACTATCTCTATGTCCTTCAGCTCACTCTCGTTGTAGGGTGAAATGCTCCTGCTCTCAAGTATGAGCAATGCGTTCTTCTTCGAATGCGTCTCCAGTGGGACTATGCATGCCCACTTCACACCCGCCCCAAGCGGCCTGTACCCGCTGTTCTCAAGGTCGTTGATCAGCAACGGATCCTTCTGGCCCAATGCACCGAGCACCACGCTTCCCGGCTTCATACTCTGCGGTGTGTCGAAGAGAGGGGTAAGCGATTCGCTTATGCCTGCATATTCAACTTCCCTCTTTCCCTCATCAAGCACCATCAGTGCGACATAGTCAATTCCAATCTTCTTCTGTATTGTGTCTGCGGCCCTGTTGAGGAAACTGCTTGCAAGCGCGCTGTCGCCAATCTGCCTTCCGAGCTCAATCGCGGCCGAGAGCCGTGCGGCGTGAGCAATCTGTTCTCCAACCGAAAATTCTCTCTTTATAATTGAATCCAGGATGATTGTCACTGAATGGAATGCGGCAAGCTCCTCCTCCGTGAGTTTTCTCCTGCCTCCCGCGTATAGGTATAATGTCGCATTGCCCCTGCTTCTGCCCCTGAACAGGGTGAACTCGCTTGAAGCCGTGGACAGGGCAACCTCGTCGACAAGCAATATGCCAGAGTTTGGGGCTCTTATGGCCCTGGCGGCATCACCGAAGTCGGCATTCAGTGGAAGAAGCTCCTCGTACTTCGGCTGCTTCTCCGTATCAAGCATTTCATTGTGTGTCGTCCATCTGAACTGCAAATCCTTGCTGATTACAACGATCAAAACGAGGATATCGGGATTTTCTGCCGAAATCCTGCTGCTGTAGCTTGAAAGCAGTGATTTCCAGTCACCCGCCTCCAGGAGCGCTTCGGCTGCAGAAGCAAGGGGGTCGAACGAGCTTTTCTTTGCCTCGTATCTCTTGTCCCTGAAGGCGATGCCCGCCGACTGCTTCTCGAAAATGCTCTTGGAAGGTAATGAATCATCTCCCATCTTGATTTGACTCCGGGCCAGCTGGCGCCACCTTGGACGACCACTGGCTTCTTTAACCATGACCACGGTGTGTATTTAAACGAAAATAGTCATACTATCTCTCTTGATATTGAGCTGGCCTAGATGGATTGAGCACTCAGACGGTTAGAAGCTGCCCGCTCAAGGCCGGCAGCAACTATGTGGTTTTATATATCGAAATGCCCTTGTCAGACTAATGTCAGACGATATGCCCGAAGAGGGATTGAATCACTATCACTATTACTACATGGGCAGAGACAGGTTCCCGTTTGCCGATTCCGTGTCGTCGCTTCCCCTTGAGGACGACCTCGACAATTGCGAAACACATGATGAGGAACGCATAAGCGCCCTGTGCAGCATTTTTGACTCATTTGTTGAATCTGAAGCAGCGTCTGCCAGAAGTTCAATTGCATACTCTTCCACAGTCAATGCTTTCTGCCGCAGCATGCTGCAGTCAATAGGCGAGCGCCTGAGCACCGGCCCCGGTGTCATTGCGCAGCCAATCTCCCCCGTTTCAAAACAGGGCGCGTTGTTTCCCGCAGGAACGCGTGTCAAGCCCGAGACCTGGCAGAGGTTGTATGAAATTGCGTCTGAGAGGCTACGCAGGCATGGCTATCTTGTGACACAGCATGACAAGAAGTACATTTCGGCAGGGGCGGGAGTCGAATTGACGCCTTATATGTGGAGCACACTGATGAGCAGGATGGGCCTGAGGAGGGTCGACAATCCCTTTTCATCCCCGGCTCTTGTCATTTATGTCCCCCGCTCCCAGCCCAGATGAGGGACAGACCCCTGAGTGTGCCTCAACAAAATAATAAGGCAATTGCGGCCTATGGCATTTCGATGATTACAGTACTCGGAGCAGGACTTGTCGGTTCTGCCATAATACAGGATTTGTCGGCTGATTTTGATGTAACTGCCTTCGACAAATCCAGGAAGGCGCTCGAAGGCCTGGACATCAGGAAGAAGTACAGCGATGACGTCTTCAGCCGACGTCATGTCCTGGAGGAATCAGAAATTGTTGTCACAACGCTTCCAGGAAGCATTTCCTACGCCGTAGTCAGGAAGCTTCTTCGGATGGGCAAGGCTGTTGTGGATACATCGTTCATGGAGGAGGATCCGTTTACTCTTGACGGGACGGCAAGGAGGAACAAGTCAATATACGTCCCGGACGCGGGGTACGCTCCCGGGGCGACCAACATACTTTCCGGAAGAATGTACAAGAAGGAAAGGGTGAAGAGGATAGAAATAATCGTTGCAGGCCTCCCAGTCAGCTGCACCGAGCCATTCAGACATGCGGTCACTTTCAATGTGGAGGGCCTGATAGACGAGTATACCAGGCCTGCACGTATATTGAGAGCCGGCAAGGTTGAGATTGTTGACCCGCTTTCTGAAATCTCGACGGTGCCTTTTTCAGGAAACATGTATGATGCATTCTACTCCGACGGTCTCAGAACACTGCTGAGAACTGTCGGCGTGGAGGAAATGTTCGAAAAGACTCTTCGGTATCCAGGCCATCTGCAGGCAATGAAGCAGTTGAGGGACTTCGGTTATTTCTCAAACGGCAAGGTGGACGGAATTGTTCCACGGAAGCTTACCGAGTCACTCTTCGGAAGATTTGACACGGACTTCAAGGACATGTGCCTGACAAGGGTCACCGGATTCAATGAAAGGAAACTGGAGTACACAAACGTGGACAGATACGACAGGAAGACAGGCACAGAT
>JAKAPY010000065.1 GCA_021811925.1 Thermoplasmata archaeon
TCTTCAGAACAACACTTGCCGTGTCGTCTGCTATAGGCACTTCGGCGACCTTCCTTGAAGGTCCAAACCTGGATGGGATTTCTTTTGCTTCTCCTACGGATAAGACTTTTGCTATCACATTGACGCTCTTTGACTCGGGCGTCAGGTCGGCTATTTTTGTCAATTCCTTGTTCGTCGATTCCATCTATATTCTTCCTTGTTTGTCTGTTTGCCTTCAATTCGTGAAGGCTGACATGCAACTATCCGCCTCCATATTTAAAGTATCGCCTGTAGGTCTGCCATTCATTGTGACGTGGCAGACATTGTTACAGCCCCAGAGGGGCTGTATTATGACCAGCGTGCGCCGCTAACAGATTAATAGTATCATTCACTGATCCGCCCGGGAACCGAGAAATGATAGCGATCAAAGGATGGGAGCTCAACTCCATCGAGGCAAAACGCTTCTCAAGGGTAGGGGAGAAGCTCATGAACGTCAGGATTGACCATAACAATGTCGTGACCTCCGTCATGCCGCTTAATCAGACGGATGTTTCGATAGAATTCAGGTTTACAGCCAACTACTCCGGCATCGGGTTTGTGAGGATGGACGGAAAGTTGGTTGTTGCCGACGACTCAAGGAGTCCCGATTCCATTGCTAAGGAATGGGGCAGCACGAACAACATGCCGCCCGAGCTGGCCAACATAGTGCACAATGCGGTCATTTCCAACTGCGTCATAACAGCCACCATCATAACGAGGGACATACAGCTGCCCCCGCCCGTCCCGCTGCCGCAGGTGGACATGTCCCAGCAGAAAAAGGGTGAGTCGCCTAAGGGCATGGAAGTTGCCTGATTACTTGATGTGACCCAGGCTGAATGAACCGATGGACAGGGAGCTCTTGCTTGCAGTATATTTCACCCTGTCCCTTGTCTGCGTTTCGCATAATCCCCTGATTGATATGAAGTTGCTCTGCCCGTCGGTTTCGAACTCGATGATGCCGTCCATTATGGACCCTATTATCTGAACATCCTGATCGCTGACTATTCCCTTCTCTATGCAGTACATGGCAGTGCACTTGTCTCTCTTCCTCTTGGCGACGAAAGGCCTGAGGAGCCTGAATATGTTCTTCGACTCGTATACGGCTGTCAGACTCGAAATGGACTTGAAAATGACCCTGTAGCTCTTCTTCTCGACTATGTCCCTGACCGAGTCGAGCCTCTTCTCCACAAGCTCATCTATATTCTCTATGTCGCTGAAATCCTCGATATACGCCGCGTTCTCAACCTTGGAGTTGTCGCCTATGCTCCTCGAGTACGCATCGATGTAGTAAATCAGGCCCAGCTTCTCGTACTCCTCGAAGCCGTTGAGCACGTATGACATCTCCTCCCTGATTTCTCTTAATGTGTGGTCTGTCGTAACCCAGATTACAGGAATGCCTTTCCTCAGCCCTTCGGCCGCAAAAGAATTCATCGCCACTTCTTTCCCGACGAATGGCGGGCCGTATATCGCCACCTGGGCTCCGACGGGAATGCCACCGAACAACAGGTCATCAAGCCGCGGAGTCCCCGACTTCACCTTCTCCTGCTTGAGCTCTGCAATTGTCAGTTCCTCCATCACCTCAACCTCCTTTCCGATGAGCGCCTTCTCCCTCCTGTCCAGCTCATCCTCCTTCTGTGAAAGGTATTTCTCGAGAGACTTGACCTTCTCTTCCTTCGTCTTGATCTGCTCCCTGAGGTCTTCGAGTGCCTTTTTCAGCTCTATCTCCTTCATGCCGCCCATCTGCGCCTTGTTCATCTCGACCTTCCTGAGCTCCTCCTTCAGAAGTTCCTCCCTGTGCTGGAGATTTATCTCCCTGTTGTTGAACTCCTCATCCTTGAACTTCGTCTTTTCTGTAAGAGAGTTCAGGCTGTCCTGCCCGACCTTCATTTCATTTCTAAGCTCGTTGATTTCCCTGTCCTTCCTCTTGAGCACCGAATCGAGTTCCAGCTTCTCCCTGACCGCCCCGGCGAGTCGCTGGGCCATGTCTGAAGGCGCCGATACGGATGCAACGGTCTGCATTGCCTTGAGCTCGACCTTCAGCTTCTCTATCGCAGAATTTGCTTCAAGCAGCTTGAACTTGAGTTCGGCTATTTCGCCTGCTGCCTCGCTGCCCTGTGACGGCTCTGCCGACAGCTGAGCCGACTGGCTTATGGCTGGTGCGCTGGCGGCGCTAACCGGGGTTTCCTCTGCATCCAGGAATGAAATGCTTCCGTCATCGCTGCCGGAGAGCCATTTCAAAATTGATTCAAGATCCTTTTCGGGCGGTGCCTCGGACCCTTCGTAACCAGCCCCCTCTCCGGGCTGGAATTCCGGTTGAGGTGTGATAAGCCTCATGCTGTTGTCATGGCCGCAAAGAAGGCAAATGCCCTGCGGGTCCAGAGCTCCATCGCATATGGAGCACCTCTCCTCCACGTCCTCGGTTCTCTCGTCCTGCACTTGACACCCACCTTGATTTTACCGCAATTGTGGGTATTTAACCATTGCTGAAAGAATTTCAAGTACGGTAGAGTGCCTCCCAGCTGTCACTTTTCCCTCTTTGTATTCATGAGGCTTCTGGGCATTGCAAAATCCTTGACCTGCATTGCAGTGGCTGTTCTCCAGTAGACAGTGGGGTAGATCAGCTTCTTCATGGAGGCGGCCCTCTTCTTGTTCTTGAGCACATCCTCGAAAATCTCCCTGAGGACATCCTCCATCTCCTTTTCCCTCTTGAATCCCAGGGAAGGGAGAATGCTATGCTGAACCTCGTATTCATTGTCCTCCCTTTCCACCCTCGGGTTTTCAACAAATTCCATCTCCGTCTCGACGCCAAACTCGCGCCCTATCTTCTGCACCTTTTCGGCGAGCTGGATTGTGTCAAATATCTCGTCAAGCTGGTTGACAACCCTGTACTGTCCTGTTTCAGCCGGGTGGTCATGCAGCAGCGTCAGGCAGTTTATGCTGTCATAAAGCGAAAGGAAGCCCCTTTTCTGTCTGCCCTTTCCGTATATGAGGAGCTTGTTGAGAAGGACGGCCTGGACAACATACTTGTTTATCACTGTCCCCCATATCGAATCGAAGTCAAACCTTGTTGCAAATGCATCATTTGTTATCTCATCCACCCTGGTTCCAAACACGACCCCCTGCATCACGTCTGTGGCGGCTATGTTGTAGACCCTGTTTGCCATGGCAACGTTGTAGGTGTCGAATATCTTGCTCAGGTGGTACCAGCTCTGCCCCATCCTCGGGAACATCACCTTGGCAGTTTTGCCTTTCCTTGTCAGCTCGAGGTCTCCCTCTGTAATTTCAATGCCAGGCGTGCCGTATTCGCCCATGCTGCCCATCTTTAGAAGATGCGCATGCGGCACATGCCTGATCATGGAGAAGAGTATGTTGATGTTTGTGGATATGTTGTTCAGTTCGGTATAGAGTATGTGCTCCTGGTCTACCATGCTGAACGGTGCAGACCTCTGCTGGGCAAGGTGCACAAGGCTGTCTGGCTTGAACTTTGCTATGATCCTGTCGACAGACCTCGGATCCTGGATATCCGCCTCAACAAAGACAAGATTCTTCTTGCCGGTCTGTTTGGTGTAAGTGTTAAGCCTTTCCTTCATCGACAATATTGGAATCAGTGTATCGGATTTCACCGACTTCACCAGTTTTCTTGTCGAGAAGTTGTCCACCATCACGATCTTGTCGTTATCCCTTGCACCAAGGTGAAGCGCAAGCGGCCATCCTATGTAGCCATCAGCTCCGAAGATGATAGTTGTCGCCGTATTGAACACCAACTTGAATTGCCTTGACAAATATGTACCTTTAATAAATGTTTCGTTATATTCCAGTCCAATTATAATATTTAAACCCCCGTCGCTGTTATTCGCGGCAACCGGCTGGATGTCTGAAGCAACGGGGGCTGGTGATTTTCAGGCCATTTGGGAAGCGGAGTCTTGACTTTATACGAGGAAATGCTTACCGAGTTCAGGTTGGTGTCTGCCGCATGCCATCGCGTACAAGTGAAACAGTGGCAACTGAGATTGAAGAGTCGATTTCTGTCCACAAGGAACTCAAGAATTCAGCCAATGCCATAGAGTCTGCTGCCGAAATGCTACTGAAGGCATACAGAAAAGGAAGGAAGATGGTGATATTCGGCAATGGCGGAAGCGCTGCGGATGCCCAGCACATTGCGGCCGAGCTTGTGGGCCGGTTCATGATGGAGAGAAAGGCGCTCCCTGCACTGGCGCTCACTGTAAACACGTCAATATTGACTGCAATATCGAATGACTATTCCTACGACATGGCTTTTGCAAGGCAGGTGGAAGCCAGCTGCGTCGAGGGGGACGTGGCAATTGGAATATCTACAAGCGGAAAGTCCAGAAATGTCATAAAGGCGCTGGAGACTGCCAGGGGCATGGGCGTGGGGACGATTGGAATGACAGGCAGGAACGGCTTTCCAGACGGAGTCGCAGACATTCAGATCAGGGTGCCGTCCACCAGTACACAGAGAATACAGGAATGCCATATACTCATTGGGCACATACTTTCGGGCCTCGTGGAGTCCGGGTTATTCTCCCGAAAGTAAGTGCTGCCTGAAACAAGAAGTGTCGAAACCTGACATCAAAGGATTAATATCTTGACTCATCGATTAGACACCGGAGCCAAAAAAAGGACGATGGTGCTGCAGTGGTCAAGGGCGAGAAGCAGATTCATATCAGGATAGACAAGAACAGCAAGCTTACCCTGAAGGATGTTCTCAAGACGATAAAGGAGATACAGTCATCCAACCCGGATTTGGACGTTTTCTTTGACGGCGACGAGTATGCAATATGCAGCAGGCCGAGGAAGAAGGACAACGCAATCGCCGGCGCGAGCCCCAAGGGCACCAAGTAGGCAACCGTGTCCGTCCCTTACTGGCAATTGAATGGAAGGACAGGCGGTTTTTTCGCCGCTGGAAAATAGATTGTTGTGGGCCACCCGGTGATGTCGGAAAAAGGCGACCCACTTTTTTTCGGTTTACGCCTCGCTTGTGGTTGCCTCGTACTCTGTCTGGGTTATCTCTGCAGCAGGCGGGTTGACCCTCTGCTCAACCGCACTGATGTAGCTTTCGACGAACACCTGCATCACTCTCTGGAAAGGAGCGAATGAGTGTGTGCTGACATAGCCTTCGTAGGCGTGGGTTATCCATTCATTCTGGTTGTATGTCAGTTTGACAGTGTATTCCTGTCCGCCCGGGTTTCCCCTCTTCAGCTTCGGTGGTTCCTCGGCGAGCAGCGATGCAATCCTCTCTATCGCCTCGTTTGCCTCCTGGTCTATTGTGTCAGATGGAAGCTGTGAAGCGCTAGCCAGTGCATTCACAATCTCATCCTCGGCGGTTAGACCCTGTGGGGCAGACTCGACGACCGGTACTGCAACGCTCGGTGCGACTGCAGCCGGTGTTGCACTGTTCTTCTTCCTTCCAAAGGCACTTCTTAGTCTCTCGAACATTTTCCCATCCTCTCTTGCCCTCTACGAGGGCTGTGTGGAAATCGTATGATTCCCTATTCCAGACAGCTAAATGCATTTCAAGTATAAAAAATGTCTGACGATTGCATGACATTATATTGGATTTGTATGACGCAGGCCCCTTCTGCCCATTGGATATTGCACATTATTATTCGTTGTTAAGGATGTATATTGTGGCTGATGTCCGGGCTTCGGTATAGCCAGCGTTGTTCACGGACCGGCCCTGTAATTTTTCTTTTGGGCGTTTCGTTCGGGTCGTAATTGCCCGTCAGCCTGCCAATTCCCGTTGCTTGCCCTGTCGCCTTTTCACACTTTGTGTAGTCTGCACGAGCCTGTTTTCCATATTCCAGGTTGTTTCCGCATGTTTGCCTGGGGCCGCAATGGAATTTGATGCGCTGCAATTGCATGGACGCCGTTCGAAAAGCGGTGCGGGTCCGAAGCATGCTTGATGCCCGAAAATAGAATGCTTGGACATAGTTTCTAATACTAATTTACCGTACAAATAGAGTGCAATGAACGACGGAATCTCCCTCAAGGTCGCCAGGGCTCACCACCAGTCTGAGGTGGGTCTAGGTAGAGCAAGAGTCGACACTGCAACGAGAAAGGATCTGAACGTCGAAGTTGGGGACATCATAGAGATTATAGGCAAACGCAGGACTGCCGCCAAGGTGTTCCGCGCCTCTCACGAGGATGAAAATAAGGGCATTATACGCATCGACGGCATGATACGAGGCAACGCCGGCGTGAGCATAGGGGAGAAGATTGTTGCAAAGAAGGCAGATGCCCAGAAGGCAGCCAAGATTGTTGTTGCACCCAAGATACCGCAGGGCAAGAAGGTGAAGTTTGGCCAGGGAGTGGAGGATCTTTTCAAGAAGGGACTCATGAACAGGCCGCTGGTCAAGGGCGATGAAATAATAATTCCAAACATAGCCCTGATAGGCGACTTCCTTCCTTTTGTTGTAATATCCACGGCACCCTCAGGTGTCGTCCTGGTGGCGGAGTCGTCCGAACTTGTTGTGAAGACGGAAGCGGTGGAAGTGGTTGATGTTTCGGCTTCCACAATCACATATGACGATATCGGTGGACTGGAAAACGAGCTTCAGCGGGTCAGGGAAATGATTGAGCTTCCGCTCAAACACCCGGAACTGTTCGAGAGGCTTGGCATCGATCCGCCCAAGGGTGTGCTTCTATACGGCCCTCCGGGCACTGGAAAGACGCTCATCGCCCGGGCCGTGGCAAATGAGGCGGGGGCGAGTTTCTATTCTATACAGGGCCCGGAGATAATGAGCAAATACTATGGCCAGAGCGAGGAAAAGCTCAGGGAAAAGTTTGAGGACGCCGAGAAGAATGCTCCCTCAATCGTATTCATCGACGAACTCGATTCAATCGCGCCCAAGAGGGAGGATGTTCAGGGGGAAGTGGAGCGCAGAGTCGTTGCACAGCTTCTCACACTGATGGATGGCCTGAGCAAGAGAGGGCACGTTATCGTCATCGGTGCAACAAACAGGGAAGACGCAATAGATCCTGCACTGAGGAGGCCCGGAAGGTTCGACAGGGAGATCGAGATAGGCGTGCCGACAAGGGCAGGAAGGAAGGAGATACTTCAAATTCACACGAGGAGAATGCCTCTCGAAGAAGGTTTTGACCTTGACAGGTTTGTTGAGGTGACATACGGCTTTGTGGGTGCAGATCTCGCCTCCCTTGCCAGGGAGGCTGCAATGAAAACGCTCGTCCGCTACATCCCTGAGATAGATCTCGATAAGCCAATACCCGCCGACATGCTTGAGAGGATGAAGGTCACGGAGGCTGACTTTGTTAACGCACTCAAGGAAATCGAACCAAGCGCCATGAGGGAGGTGCAGGTGGAGATTCCGGACGTTTCATGGAAGGAAGTTGGAGGCCTGGAGGAAGTCAAGAGGCAGCTCTTCGAGGCAGTGGAGCTTCCACTGCGTGACCCGGAAGCACTCAAGAGGCTCGGGATATCTCCTCCGAGCGGAATACTGCTGTATGGACCGCCCGGTACCGGCAAGACCCTTGTCGCCAAGGCGCTCGCAAACGAATCAAAGGCGAACTTCATAGCAATCAAGGGCCCGGAGATAATGAGCAAGTGGGTCGGTGAAAGCGAGAGGGCCATAAGGCTTATTTTCAAGAAGGCGAAGCAGGTTGCGCCGAGCATCATCTTCCTGGACGAGCTCGACGCCATTGCCCCCCAGCGCGGAATGGGTTACGATTCGGGTGCAAGCGAACGTGTTGTGGACCAGATACTCACATCCCTCGACGGCCTTGAATCTCTTGGTGCCGTTACAGTCATAGCGGCCACCAACCGGCCTGACATTGTGGACAAGGCGCTCCTGCGCCCGGGCAGGTTCGACAAGATAGTACTTGTTCCCGTGCCGGACAGGGACACCAGGCTGGAGATACTGAAGGTGCACACTGCCGAGATGCCGCTGAAGGGTGTGGACGTGGATGATCTCGCTGAAAGGACAGACGGGTTCGTTGGAGCAGACATCGAGGCTCTGTGCAAAGAAGCTGCGCTAAACGCGCTCAGGCTTAACCCGGATGCGATCGAGGTGCGGATGTCGGATTTCGAAAAGGCGCTGACCGTCGTCTACCCTTCCACGAACGAGGAAACAATGCGCTTCTACGAACGGTTCAGGCAGGACCTGAGGTCTGCGCTTGTAAGAAAGGGAGAAAGCGCCGGCTTCGGTTATTACAGGTGAGATTTAGCGGGAGATGAGAAGCTCCTCACATGGATTTCAGCCATTTTTCGTGCCCCTGACGAGTACGAACTCCTGGTATTGGGGGACAGCAACAGGATAAAGCCGATGGAGCTTCCTCGAGAAGACTTCAAACCCATTCCTGAACTCGCTGTCTGTCATCAATGAGAATGTCGAGATCATCTTTCCTTTCACCCTGGCCAGATAGTCATCCGTCGGAACTTCACCGAATGTCTTCCTGACAATCCTGCGCGCAGTTTCGAATCCGGCAGCTCTCAGTTCATGTGTCAGTGTGGGAAGGTCCGGGAAGCGCCGCAGATCTATATCCAGCAGTCCCGGGAAATGTCTCCAGAGCGATCTCCTGATCCTTGCATGCGACTCCGTGAGGATGACAAATCTGCCTTCGCCTCTCAGCATCTCCGATACCCCTTCGAACAGGAGGCGTCTCTGCTTTGCGGTGAAGAGGTGCACTGCCATGAACATCAAGGCGCAGTCAAATGAACTCCTGCGG
>JAKAPY010000066.1 GCA_021811925.1 Thermoplasmata archaeon
ACCCCGACCTCTTGAAGGCATCCACCGCGAACATTATGTCGTCCCTGGAATGAATTGCCGAAGGCATCAGCCTTATTCTGGCCGTTCCCTGCGCAACCGTGGGATAGACGATTGGCGAGGCGAGTACCTTCTCCTGCTCATACAGCATCCGGCTCAGTTCAACGGTCTTCTTCTCATCCTTCGTCATCACAGGCGTGATAGGCGTTTTGCTTGTCCCCGTGTCGAAACCCGCCCTCCTCAGTTCATCCTTCAGTGTAGCCGAGTTTTCCCACAGCTTCCTTATTGGCGAGTCATCCTTCTCCATCAGCTCTATCGATTTCAGCACCGCCGCGGCATCGCCCGGGTTCAGAGCGCTGCTGAAAAGGAATGGTCTCGCCCTCTGTTTCAAGAGATCTACCAGTTCGCTCGTTCCCGCAACGAAACCGCCCATGCTGCCTATCGCTTTTGAGAAAGTCCCCATTTCAACATCCACTTTACCCGCCAGGTGGAAATGGTCCACTATCCCTCTGCCGTGGTCTCCCAGCACACCCTCGCCATGAGCATCATCGACATACACCATGGCGTCGAATTCAGTCCCAAGCTCGGCTATCTCCGGCAAGGGCGCGATGTCGCCATCCATGCTGAACACACCATCGGTGACTATGAGTGCCCGTTTCCCTTCCTTCCTGTGCTGCACAAGCTGTTCCCTCAGATCCGCTGTATCGAGATGTTTGTAAACTGCCCTCTTGGCTGAGCTTAACCTGACACCGTCGATGATGCTTGCATGGTTGAGTTCTTCACTGAAGACTATGTCATCCTTTCCGACCAGGACAGGCAGCGTGCCTGAATTGGCAAGCAGGCCGCCCTGGAATGTAAGGCATGCTCCCATGTGCTTGAATTTCGCAACCTTCTCCTCCAGCCTGAGGTGAAGCTCATTCGTGCCCGCAATGCTCCTCACGGCGCCCGCCCCAACGCCAAGACGTTCAATGGCATCAACAGCCGCCTTCTTCACTTCCGGGTGGTTGGCATAACCGAGATAGTTGTTGCTGCAAAGATTGAGTACCTTCTTCCCCTCTATTGTGACCCATGCCCCTTGCGAGCTCTGAAGTGCGCGGATCGGGACATATCTTCCTGCGTTCTTCAGTGCCTGGATTTCCTCCGATATCCAGCTGAGTTTTGTCATCCAAATCAGACTTGACTCAGTAGGATACTTAAATAACTTCTCGGTATCTCATGAATTGCAAACTCAAGGGGCTCCCGAAAAGATGCAGCAGGCGCATGGCAAACTTCTAATCACCGGTTCAAGCGGACAGATAGGGACTGAACTGACTGGAACCCTCGTGGAACGTTATGGTGCTGATCGAGTCATTGCCACGGACATTTCGAAACCGGGCAGGAAGGACTGCAATACAGCAGCACTGGATGTCACAGAAGCCGATTCGGTCAAGAATATTGTGAAGAAGGAGGGCGTTACCACAATAGTGCATTTGGCAGCGATTCTGTCTGCGAAAGGGGAGAAAACGCCCGACTTCGCATTCGATGTAAACGTAAACGGCATGAGAAATGTCCTCAGCGCTGCAGCCGCAGTTAGCGGAGTGAAGCTCTTCTTCCCGAGCACCATTGGCATATTCGGCGCTGACACGCCCAGGGACAATGTCCCGATAGAGACAATCACCCGGCCGACAACAATGTACGGCATAACAAAACTCTTCTGTGAACAACTTGGTGAATACTATTTCAGGAGATACGGCCTGGATGTGAGAGGTCTGAGGCTGCCGGGGATTGTGAGCTACAAGACGCCACCCGGAGGAGGAACCACCGACTACTCGATAGAGATGCTGAGGGCAGCAGCCGGCGGCGAAAACTATACATGCTTCCTCAAAAAGGAAACAATGCTGCCCATGATGTACATGCCTGACGCACTCGGCGCGATCGTGAAGCTTCTGGAGGCACCGTCATCCGCCCTCGTGCACAGGACAAACTTCAACGTAATGGCATTCAGCTTCTGCCCCTCCGATCTCGAGAACGAAATAAGAAAAATTAATCCAGGTTTTTCTGTCAGTTATGCCCCTGACGAAAGGCAGGAAATCGCCGATACATGGCCGAGATCCCTCGATTCGAGCGCGGCTGCAAGAGAGTGGGGATTTTCTGCGAAATACACACTATCTGAAATGGTCAGGGATATGCTCATGAACCTCGCGCCCTTGCCGGAGAAGTAATGATTCCCCGGTAGAGCAGCTAACAAAACTTAATATGTATGACGCATTGCGCATTCATCGCGTGCGGAGGTAGCCAAGCACGGTCAACGGCGCGAGAATGAGGGTCTCGTCTCGCAGGGGTTCGCCGGTTCGAATCCGGCCCTCCGCATAGTCTCTTGTGGAAACGGCCAACCCTCTGAATCGGATTTACATTCATTCCATCTTGGATAGAGGAGCCTCATGACTATTTCACTGGATAGGGAGTGGCATTCACAGTTTTCCCGCTGAGTTTCTCAACTATTTCCAATAATGCGCGAATCTCATCCTCGGTAAGGTTGTTCAATTTTCTTGTCCCGATCTCGTCGTGGCTCTTCTTCGCCCTGGAAAGGAGGCGTTTCCCCTTTGCTGTTATGGTGATGAAAATCACCCTGCGGTCCCCGGGCTTCCTAACCCTGCTGACAAGCGCTCTGCTCTCAAGCCTATCGGTAAGCAGCGTCGTGCCTGCCCTTGTCATGAGCAGTTCATCCGCGATTCTGACCATCGGCGAAGGGCCAACCTCTTCAAGCCTGGCAAGGGTTCTATATTCCATGAGAGAGAGGTCGAACTTCTTGAGGTTCTGGCCGAATTCTTTCCTCATGATACTTACCGCATCCGCAAACCTCATCCATGCATCGAGTGACTGTGACATGTGCCTAAGCACCTCCCCCTGATCCTTCGTTTTCCGCAGGTTCCTCTGCCGATGCACCCTCTATACGCTGAGACTGCAGGGGGTTGCCTGAACCTGTCACGAGTGCTTTCCTGCCCTGCTTGCGTGACTGCGGTTCCTCGTCAACACCGTATACATAAGCCCTGCCTCTGAGCAGAGACACTACTGCCGCCACCGCGGAGAGGACAGCGCTGATGACGAATGCTTCTCCAAGCGCTCCCATGAAAGGGCCTGCTATAACCTTCGGGAACCAGTCCTTGCTTGTAATCATTGCGAGGGTCGATGCCGAAATCGTCGATGAGAGCTGCGGGTAGGAATTGAGCATTGCCTGGACGGGGTTGAAACCCAGGAATGCTGAGAAAAGGGCGCCTGTCGGTGGGAGCGAATCCACGGCGGCGGTGAGCTGGGGGGATGCGCCGGCTGCAATCAGTGCGGTATGAAGAGTTCCAGGAAGGCTCGAAGAAAGAGCATCGATAATAATGATGAAGAAAACTGCAATGCTGATGGTCTGTCCGCTGTTTTGTATTGTGGCAGCCATGCCAGATGCGGCGCCTCTCGATTCAGGCGGGACGGAATTCATTATCGACGCGGTGTTTGGGGCGGCAAACATACCCATGCCCATGCCCTGCATCAGAAGCAGGATGGCAAATTGCCAGTAGTGGAAGTTGTATGGAAGCAGAAGCATCAACAGGAACGATATTGTAAGAATCACCATGCCTATTGATGCGAGGCTGCGCGCGCCGTGCTTGTCTGACAGCCACCCGCTCAAGGGCCCCATTATGATGAAGCCTATCATCATTGGCATCATGTATATGCCTGCCCAGAAGGGAGTTGACGCATAGCTGTAGCCGCGGAGGGGAAGCCATATCCCCTGCAGCAGTATTATCAGCATAATCATCACGCCACCTCTAGCGATCGATGACAGCAGACCGGCGGCATTTGCCATCGAGAAAATCCTCCGTTTGAAGAGACGGAGATTGAACATAGGCTGCTCCGCTTTCATCTCCACAAAAGGGAATATCGCAAGCAGCAATATTCCCGCAGCCAGTGATGCTATGACCCAGGGGCTTCCCCAGCCCATTGCGCTAGTGCCGTAGGGCATCAGGCCGTATGTCGCCCCCACGAGAATCAGCGTCAGCCCGATTGCAAATGTAGAGTTGCCCCAATAATCTATCTTCTGACCCTTTGAAGGCCTGACTATCTCTCTCAGCCTGGAGTAGGACCAGACCGTTCCCAGGATGCCTACAGGAACGCTTACGAGAAAGACATACCGCCAGTCATATGCTGCGAGTATGCCTCCGAGCACAAGCCCCACCAGAGAACCTGCCAGGGCGGCTATCTGGTTGACTCCGAGTGCTTTGCCCCTTTCATTGTGCGGAAACGCATCCGTGAGTATTGCTGCACTGTTTGAGAAAAGGAAAGCAGCCCCTATTCCCTGAACTATCCTGAACAATATGATGTAGTCCGCAGCTCCAGTACCCGTCCCAGGTGTCAACCACAGCGCTATCGAGCCGATCGTGAAAATGAGAAAGCCGAGGTTATAGAGTCTGACCCTGCCGAAAATATCCGAAAGCCTTCCAAAGGTAACGAGGAGCGTGGCCGTCACAATATTGTACCCGAAAAGTATCCACAAGAGGTACTGGAAGGAGGTCAGAGGATCGATGCCTATTCCCTTAAATATGGCAGGCAGGGATATCAGTATGATCGTGCTGTTGACCATTGCCATCATTACACCGAGTGTTGTGTTTGACAGGGCTACCCACTTGTAATCGACCATATTAGTTAAGCACTTGACAATCATCTAGTATAATTACATATCTACCAAGCCGTAACCTGCCGAATATGAGTTTGTCGAAACGTATCGATTCGGAATCGAAAGTTTGGGGAAACATGCTTAGCGTGTCCAGTCGAAGCATATCTCACAGGGAAGTTGGCAGCATGAATCATTCAATTGGTGCAATATGGAGTCCTGGATATGCAAGACAGGACTTGTAACATGCGCTCGAGAATTTCGAGCGAGAAATAGGTTGTGGATGCAGGGAGGAGGATTTGAACCCCCGAATGCCTACGCAACCAGACCCTGAATCTGGCACCGTTGACCAAGCTTGGTTATCCCTGCTGCAGGAAATGCGACTAGATCATTCCCTAATAAATAACCTATCATTCACCCGCACCCGCAACTGGATGGTGTGTGTCCGCATTCGCAGCTTAGTTAATATCCGAAAGTTTATTTCAGGGTCAAGATGCAGCCAATATCAGAGAAGCGGCTGGTTCAGGCGCGCCTCATTATCTTCATCCAGCCGTTGCTCTCATAAACTGCCAGATTGTTCTCACGCATGACTCGCTCAAACTCGTCCCAGCCAATGATTTCCAGCCGGTTGTTGTTGCCCTTTGTAAATTGCACCCCGGCAGTGCCTTTCACACGTCCCGGAACCAGGTTCTTGCTGACAGCCATCTCTTTAGCCTTTTCCAGTGATATTTCCTGCATGACCATATTTTCCTAACTCCCTATGCTTGACCAGCCCGTATGGCTTACCGTTTCTTAGATATTTATCACTCTGGGAGACTTCCACGCTGGCCCTGGTATCCCTGAAGCCGTTAAAGTCCAACCATCGTCACCAAGGACGCGATGTCAAAAGCCATCGCACCCAGTCACGAAGATGCGTGCTTATCGAAAGTCACTTCAATGCAGTGTGGGTCCCAAGCTGGTTGGCGCACATAGCCAACCACACCATGACCTGCAACGATCATCATGCGGAATGCATGTAGTCGCTTCTCTGGCCGGGCCCTGTAAAAACTGGAAAATGAAAGGGTTTGGGGGGGGTCAGTCTGAGTCTGCTCCCCTTTCGATGGCCATGCTGTCGAGCGTCCTGTCAAGCTGCTTTGTCCTGTTCTCCTTCACAAACATGAGCAGTACCAAGCCGATGACGAAAGCTACCGAGGCATAAGCAAGCGAGTCTCCCAGTCCAACCATCTTGGTCAGCGCTGCAATGGCAAAGACGAGACCGGCGCCCGCATATCTGCCGAGCGCGGTGATGAGGGCAAAACCACCGGCCCTCGCCTCAGTGGGGTATATTTCCGGAACCCAGAGAGAAAACACAGAGAAATCAGCCCCGCCTATGCCCAGCAGTATTAGCAGTGGAAGGAACAGGTACAGATTGTTTGATGTGTAAGCGATCCCGAAGGCGGTGACCAGGCCGATTATCATGAATGTCATGAATATCGCAAGGGTGACCTTCCTTCCCATTCTCCTGACCATGTATGGCATGAGCAGACAGAAGAGAAGTGTGAATCCAGATATCGTTGTACCGCCAAGCACCACATACCATGTTGCCGTTGTCTTGGGTAGCACCACACCAACCAGATTTGTAATCGCGGAAGGAGCAAACAGGGTACCTCCATAAAGACCAGTTATTACAGGAACCATGACGAGCACCATGAGGATTGTCGTCCTCCGGTACCGCTGTGAGAACAGCGTTTTGAATGACAACGACATGTTCATCTTGTTGCCGAATCTCGCCTTCTTCTGCTGCCACACCTCGGGTTCCTTCGCCGCCAGCCTGATGTATGCGAGTATGACTGCCGGAATTATACCGATAAAGAAGATGATCCTCCAACCCGATGTCCACCCGGTTGTCCCTTTGAAAACATATAGCAGAAGCAGAGGCGTCGTTACTGCGGCCAGAATGAAGCCCGCATACCAGGCGCTGTGGAATCTGCCTGCCCATATGTGCCTTGACTTCTCGGGGAACACTTCGGAAACCCCTGTACCGCCGATGAACCACTCCGCACCAAGCCCGAAACCAGCTATGAATCTCGCTATGCCAAACTCGGTCAGATTGAAAGATGCGCCAGACAGGAAGGTGCCAATAGCATACAGCAAAATGGCAATGCCCAGTGTCTTCATCCTTCCTACCTTGTCAGCTAGCGGGCCAAAGGTGAATGCAGTGCCCCAGCCGACTAGGAATATGGCAAAAAACACAAGCACATAATACGTCCTTTCCGCAATGGTCAGGTGAATACCGCTTGCCGGCATCAGGAATCCAAGAGATGCCACAATCACAAAGGCATAGATCGTAGTGTCGTATCCATCAAGCAGCCATCCGAAATAGCTGGCCCAGAACACATGTTTCGCAGAGGCATCCATTTTTTCCGCGGATGCAACAACCCCCGTCATGTCGGCGTGATATACAAGATCATGCTATAAACGTTTTCAGGGCCATACCCTCCCGACAATGTCGAACTCGGAGAAAACAAGCAGAATCTGGCTTAACTGCAACAGATGGTTGCGACATTCGGACATGTTGTAAAAGCCGGAAGGCGACTTTCCTGTGGCCGCTTAGACCCGGGTGGATACGAAACTCAAGTTCGATTTACGGGCGTTCCAGCACGCGTGCGGGATAATCATGGGATTTCAGCGCCTGACGGCAACAGGGACAGGCTGGGTGAGACATCTGCCTGCTAAAGTGACTACTGACTGGTGATGAGGCTTTGCGGACCTGCTTCGTTCTTAGAGGCCAGAGGGAATATTCAGGGAGTGGCCGCCATCCACCTCGATTAGCTGGCCCGTGATGAGCGGATTCTCAAGCAGGTGGACTACTGTCCTGCCCACGCTCTGCCCCGGCAACCTTCCTTTCTGGAGCAAGAGAGCTTTTCCGTCACCGTAGCTTTCCAGCCCCCGGTCGAAAAAACCTGGGGAAATACCATTGACCGCAATATTGTGCTTAATTAGCTCCACAGACAGCTGCCTGACCATGAAATGCACGCTGCCTTTGCCTGCAGCATATCCGACATTGCTGTTGAGATAAACATTGGGTGCGGCTGAAACGGCCACAATTGAGCCGCGACCGCTTGACCTGAGGTGCTCCAGAGTGGCACGGACTGTATTGTAGAACGTAAGAGCGTTGTTCAGGAGAGCGCCAGTGAAGAACTCCCTGTCTGTTCTGTCTATCGTCTCCTTCTTGTAATACCCTCCAGCGGTGTGAACGAGCGAATCCACACTTCCGAGTGTTTTGACTGCATCTTCCACCATGCGCGAGACCTGTGCTTCATCCATCAGGTCGCAAGCGAAATATGGAAGGGACAATTCCGATGCCAGTTCGGCGCCCATCTTGCCCCTAGAAACGACAGCCACTCTATGGCCTCTGCTCTTCAGCTCCCTTACAATCGCGGCGCCTATGCCGTCACCGACACCGCAAACCAATACAGAACGCATGGTGGCAAATTCCCCTTCCGCCTTAAAAAACATGGCGGAGTGTGGAAGGCCAGGTCGGCCTTCACCGTTGTCACAGTTTCCTGTAAATCGCCTTTGTCCTGCCCAGTGTGCCTACAATGAGCTCGTATGAATCCTCAAAACCTTCCGGTGTGACGGTAAGCTTGGCTGCAACAACCGGCTGCGGCTCCCCGGCCTCGACTTCCTCGAACCTTTCACCAAAGCATTGCCTGCAAACTGCCCTTCTTTCAAACGCTTCATTGCCGCACGTTTCACATCTGATTATCTTCACCTTACAGCCCCCATTACCGCAGCTACTGCAGAGTTTCCGAATCCTGCCATGTTCATCATCATGCCGTTCTCCACATGTTTCACCTGGCGCGGGCCAGCTTCGCCCCGTATCTGCTGGAACACCTCCGCAGCCTGTGCGATGCCGGTTGCCCCGATAGGGTGCCCCTTGGAGTTGAGACCGCCGCTGGCGTTTATTGGAAATTCGCCGCCAATCTCGGTGACGCCGTCGGCAA
>JAKAPY010000067.1 GCA_021811925.1 Thermoplasmata archaeon
CATAATGGACTGTCTTTCATACGACATAGTGAATTTTTCAGCCCTTGCCAGGAAGATCATGGAGGAGACGGGCGCCAAAAACGAGGAAGCGGTGATGATAGCATGCAGGCGATACCAGATTGAGCTCAAAAACAGGCGGGCTCGTGAAAACGATGTCATTTCCACTCTTAAAAACAGCCGCGTCAGGCTGAAATCCAAGGTTTCGCTTATAAATGCAAGGAACGAGCCAAGGACACTGCAGCTCCTCCAGAAGATACAGCAGGGCATTGTCACAAAGAACAACAGCATGCTCACCGTTCAGCAGGGCAGCAAAGTGCTCACAATAATTCTGGACGAGGAAAACCTGGAAGAAACGCTCACCGCACTCGGAAAGGACATTGTCCTAAACTCCAGGAGCAGGCTTGGTGAACTCACCGTTCAGAGCCCTGAAACGATAGTGGAGACACCCGGCATACTGACCCGCTTCTCATCCATCCTCTCGGAAGCAGGGATAAACTGCCTCGAGGTTGTAAGCTGCAACACCGAATCCACATTCGTTGTCGCGGAGCAGGACCTTATAAAGGCATACAATCTGCTCAACATGCTTGTCAGCTGAGGAGCTGATTGTTCATTTTCGAACTATTCACACCTGTTTTGTCCAGATACTTACAACAGTATTAACATTGAACCAACCGTACCGGCGAAACTGGTGTGATGCTTGAAACTTGCACATTTCGATGGAGATCTTGCAGTCCTTGCCTATTCGGGCGGACTCGACACGTCGGTTGCAATCAACTGGATAAAGGAAAAGTATGCTGTTGAGGTCGCCACGGTCATAGTCGATGTGGGCCAGGCGGAAGACCTTCAGGAGGCGGCCGACAGGGCGCTTGAAAACGGTGCTGTGAGGTCTTTCCTTGTCGACGCCAGGGATGAGTTTGCCGACCGTTTCATAGCCGAGGCGATAAAGGCGAACGCAATGTACGAAGGCAGATATCCGCTGAGCACTGCGCTTGCAAGGCCGCTGATAGCGCAGAAGATAGCATCAATAGCAACGAGGCTTGGCGCGAAGTATGTAGCTCACGGCTGCACCGGCAAGGGAAATGATCAGGTGCGGATCGAGCTTGCGCTCAAGGCGCTCAACCCTGCTCTTTCCGTCATCGCCCCGATAAGGGAATGGAACATGAACAGGGATGATGAGGTGGCGTACGCCGCGGCCAGGGGCATAAAGCTGAGAAAAAGCCAGCCGTCCCGCTACAGCACGGATGAAAACCTTTGGGGCAGGAGCATAGAGGGCGGAGATCTTGAGGACGCTTCTGTAGAGCCGCCCGAGGAGATATACCAGTGGACTTCGCACATGGAAAAGTGGCCGGACAAGGCTTCATATGTGACAATCCAGTTCGAGCACGGTCTGCCTGTTGCTCTTGAGGGCAGAAGGCTGCCGCTCTCCCAGCTTGCCATTGAACTGAACAGGATTGCGGGCGCAAACGGCGTGGGCCGGATAGATCATGTGGAGGACAGGTTTGTGGGAATAAAGTCCAGGGAGAACTACGAATGCCCCGCCGCTGTCGTCATCCTTCAGGCGCATCGCGCCCTTGAGGGACTCGTGCTTTCCAGGGAGCTGCTTCAGTTCAAGTCATTTGTCGAAGGCAAGTTCTCCGAGCTTGTCTACAACGGCTTCTGGTTCTCCGACCTGATGGAGTCTGTCAGGACATTTGTTTCATCCACCCAGGAGAATGTCACAGGGGAGGCCAGGGTCAGGCTGTACAAGGGATATGCAACGGTCAGCGGAGTGAAGTCCGACCGCTCCGTGTACCGCACCTCGCTCTCGACATATTCGAGGGGCGACTCATTTGACCAGAGGGCAGCCGAGGGTTTCATTTATATCGTCGGTCTGCCAGTGTCCGGTGTCGCCTCTTCGGAGTTTGACGCGTCAGATGTCCAGGAAAGAACTGTGGAGCGGAAGATTCAGAAAGCAGCTTGATCCGGGAGCATTGAAATTCACTTCTTCTCCCGAGGACGCTCTGCTCTTCAGGTATGACATAGCTGGCAGCATAGCTCATGCCATGGGACTGGAAAGGGCGGGCATCATCGGCCCAAAAGAACTGAAGACTCTTGTAGGCGGCCTGAGGAACATTTACGGCCGTTTCTCCGCAGATCCCGAAAAAATCCTTTCCGGGGAGGAGGACGTTCACATGGCCGTTGAAAGGAAGCTAACAGAAATGCACCCGGGCTCGGGGCCCAGGCTGCACACCGGCAGGAGCAGGAACGACCAGGTGGCACTGGACCTGAGGCTGTACTCCAGGGAGGGCATCGTGCGCCTGCTTGCCTCGCTCATGGCACTGGAGAAAACAATTCTCTCAGTCTGCAGAAAACACATTTCGGCGCCTCTCCCTTCCTACACGCACCTGCAGCGGGCGCAGCCTGTCTACCTTTCACACTACTACCTTGCCCATTTCTGGAGATTCATGAGGGATATTCAACGCCTTCAACGGGTGTTTGATGCACTGAACACTTCCCCGCTGGGGGCCGGCGCGATAGCAGGAAGCAGCCTGCCGCTGGAGCCATCATTCACTTCTTCCCTCCTTGGTTTCAGCGGGCCATTCGATAACTCAATAGATGCGTCATCGGACAGGGATTTCTGCCTCGACACTGTGCATGCGTGTGTGATGGCAGCGCTGCATCTTTCTGCCATTGCAGAGGAAATTGTGCTTTGGAGCACGGCCGAATTCGGGTATGTGTCCCTTCCTGATGCCCTTTCAACAGGGAGCAGCCTGATGCCGCACAAGAAGAATCCGGATCTTGCAGAACTTGTCAGGGGAAAGTGCGGCTCGGTGACGGGCAATTTCGTGTCGATGGTAGTTTCGGCCAAGGGCCTGCCCCTGGGCTATTCCCGCGATCTTCAGGAGTTGAAGAAACCGCTCTTCGAATCTATCGAGGAAGTGTCATCAATGGCCGGGACTGTTTCTGAAATGGTCTCCGGAATCAGCTTCAATACGGGAAGAATGGCAGAAAATGCTTCGGACCAGCTTTCATTCTCGGTGGAAGCGGTTGACGGCCTCGTCAGGAGTGGAATGCCGTTCAGGGAAGCACACGGCGCCGTCGGGAAAGCGGTCGCCGAGTCTATTGAAAAGGGCATCAGCCTGGGGGCTGTCATGCGTAAATCATGGCCGGACATTGTTTTTCCAGAGTCCGCGGGTGAGGCAATCGAAATGAGGCTCAGTCATGGCGGGAGCAGCCTCGCAAGCGTCAGGAAGCAGATAACCGCCTCCTCGGGCGAAATGGCAAGGGCGAGGAAGTGGATGGAGTCCCGTTCCAGGCTGATGGCGGCTGTCGACCTTCTTCTGGGCGGCAAGTGAACCGTGGCCCGCAGCCCGGGCGGTTACTTGCCGGTCAGGTTCTTCCTCACAATCTCTGTCTTGAGCATCTGTATCGTGAAGGCTGGATCAACACCCTTCGGGCATGCGACTGAACATGCGCCTGCAAATTCACAGTCCCATACGTGGGTGAGCTTGTCCACCATGTCGAGCCTCCTCTCTCCCAGCTGGTCGCGTGAATCAGCATAATAGCGCTGCACCTGGGAAAGTGCCTGAGGGCCGATAAACATGGGATTGACGTTAACCACCGGGCATGCATCGACGCAAAGGCCGCACATGATGCAGTAGGAAAAAGGCAGGAACTTGTTAAGCTCATCCTTCGTCTGAATGTATTCCTTTTTCGCCTCGTACTTTTCTGTCTCGTCAGTCCTGTGCAGGTGGGGCGAGATGGAGGCATGCCTCGAGAAGAAGTCGTCAAAGTCCGTCACAAGATCCTTCAGCAGCGGATGTCCCTGCATGGGTGCCACGCTTATGCTCGCGTCTTCCTTCATGTTCTTGAAGACATTTGTCTCGCAGGCAAGAACCGGCTTCCCGTTGACGACCATGCCGCATGAACCGCATATGCCCATCCTGCAGCTGTACCTCATCGCAATTGTTGGGTCCTGCTTCCGTTTTATGTCTATTATGGTGTCGAGCACGCTCGAATACCTGTCCACCCTTGCCCTGTAGGTGTTTTCCTCCAGCAACTTCGACTGAGGATTGAATCTCTTGATCCTCATTTCCACTATCTTGGCATCCTCGTGTGTCGTGGTGTCCATGTCCGTCTTGTGGACCGTCTGACCCGCAGCCTCCTTCAGGTCGAGGAAGTGCCGCGGTTTCTGCCTGTCAATAAAGACGTCCCTGAAACCCACAATGGCGAAGACGGCAAGACCAAGCATCGAGAGGTAGAGCACCGCGTTTGAAGCTGTTCCCAGGTGGAATGCGTTGAATATTATGTAGAGGTACAGCAGGACCGGCACTCCGAGCATTGGGGCATAGACTGTGAATATCGAAACCCAGGATCTCCTCATTTCAGAAGCCTCCTGCTTTCCTCTTCATCACGCAATCATCTCCGCTATCAGCACGAAGAGGCCGATGACCCAGAGCACAAGCGCCACATACGGCACCGCCTTGTACCCTGGCCTGCTCGTATTTTTCACCATTGCCGAAAGGTACGACTCGTTCAGTCTTCCGAACGCAATTCCGCCGCTCCCTGTCAGCATGAGCCCTTTGAGTGTTTCGAACACCTGCGTGCTGAAGAATATCCAGTCAAGCACAAGAAGCGCCTTCCAGGCGACCTGAAGCGCAGGCGCCACCAGGCTAAGTGCAAAGAAAAACACAGTAAACAGGGATGCTATGATCAGCAGCCTGTATGAGATGAGGTGGATCAGCGCCTCCATGTCGAAATCCCTCAGCCTGCGCAGGTTCGAAAGCCTTCCCCTCGGATCGTATAAGTTCTTCTCTTCAGCCATCAGTAGACCCTCTCCTCTGGCTCCCATCTTGTGAGCGTAACTGGTATGTAGTCAATTCCAAGACCGCCATCCTTCCTGGACGCTATGGTGTGCTTGAGGTAGTTCGTATCGTCCCTCTTCGGAAATTCCACCATTGCATGCGCCCCCCTGCTCTCTTTTCTCCTGATGGCACCCTCGACCACCACCTCTGCCAGATCAATAAGGTTTTCAATCTCGAGAGTGTCCCTCAGGTTTGAATTGAATTCGCGCCCCTTATCCGTTATGTAAATGTCCCCGTACTGTCCCCTCAGCTCCCTGATTGCATCCCTCGCGGCAGTCAGTTCGCTCGTTTTCCTGTAGACGTAGACAAGGTCATCCATTGTCTTCTGAAGCCTGCTCTGCAGCTCGTACGGATTGACGGTCCCCCTGTTTTCGAGAAGGCCGTTAATTCTCGCCTCCTCGGCCTCCGCCTGCTTCAGTATGTCCTTTCCTGCCGATGATGGATTCTTCTGGATGTATTCTGGTATGGCGTTTCCGGCGATTCTTCCCCACACGGAGCACTGGCTTAGAGAGTTGCTTCCAAGCCTGTTTGACCCGTGGACGCTCACGCAACCACATTCCCCGACAGCCCACATTCCGCCTGCCGGGACTCCCTTCGCATCCAGCATTATCTGCCCATGCGTGTTGACATGTATGCCCCCCATTGTGAAGTGCGCCGCGGGTCTGATGGGCAGCGGTTCTGTGTGGGGGTCCACATTTATCGACTTTATCGACAGTTCCTTAATCATCGGCAGTCTTTCATCAAGCAGCTTCGCATCGAGATGCGTCAGGTCGAGGTGCACGTAAGGCATTCCGCTTTCCTTATGTGTGTACCCGTTGCCCTGCTTGATTTCAGTGACAATGGCCCTGGAGACTATGTCCCTCGGAGCGAGCTCCATCTTGCTCTTTGCATATTTTTCCATGAACCGCTCGCCCTTGTTGTTCTTCAGGTAGCCGCCTTCGCCCCTGGCAGCCTCGGTTATCAGTATGCCGCTCGGGACGAGTGCGGTCGGATGGAATTGCACAAATTCCATGTCCTTCAGCGGCAGTCCGGCCCTGTATGCGAGTGCAATCCCGTCTCCCGTGCTGGAATGGGCCGTCGTCGTAAAACCATATACCCTTGAGAATCCACCTGTCGCAATCACACATGTCCCTGCACGAAACAGCTTGACGGCCCTTGTAGCGAGATCAATGGCGGTGGCGCCGGCAAATCTCTTGCCGTCCATGAAGAGTGATGTCACGAAGTGCTCATGGTATATGTCCACATTGCCGAGACCCACCACTTCGTCATAGAGCGCCCTCATCATGAAGAAGCCTGTCTTGTCGGCAGCAAATGCTGTTCGGGGAATGCTCATGCCGCCAAAAGGTCTCTGCTGTATCGATCCGCTGTCCGTCCTGTTCCACGAGACACCTATGTGGTCATAGAATCTTATTTCGTCCGGAGCGCTGTTGGCGAGTATCTCAACAGCGTCCTGGTCCGCAAGGTAGTCAGAGCCCTTGACAGTATCATAGGCATGCAGTTCGATTGAATCATTTGTCGCCTCCGGGTAAAGGACGCCTGAGATGCCTCCTTCTGCGGATACCGAATGGCTCCTCATTGCGTGAAGTTTTGTTACGACAGCGATCTTAATTTTCTTCTGGCCCTTGAGACTCGCATGAATTGCTGTTGTGAGCCCTCCAAGGCCGCTTCCCAGTATCACGGTGTCATAGTCAAGTACTTCCATAAAACATCATTTGGCGATATGATACTGGACTACAATTTATATTTTGGCGGTGCGTCTAACAAAAAACATATTACGGGTCAGGTTCGGACGACAAGAATCTGCAAAAGTTAATATTAAGACAGCGATCTTTGCACACAAAGGTAATCAGCTTGGGAACTGAAGTAAGGAAAAAATGCGTCAAATGCGGCGAACTCAAGTACGACGAGCACCCAAAGGGGAAGTATTTCCACTCCCGCAACCTCTTCATACTTGGTTGGTGGTGCGCCGATTGCCTCAAGAACACGCCGAAGGAACAGGTGGATGCCTGGGTACAGAAGAGGAATGCTGAGGTGGACGGCAAGTATGACACGATATTTGAGCACTACAAGTCAAAGCATGTTCCAAATCAGGATGAATAGTGAGGCGCAAGCGCTCTGCGCGGCTCTTCAGGCTTCACGAATCTTGAATTCATGCGTCAGCGAAACCTCTTTGCTGAACATTGCGGAAACGGAGCAGTATTTTTCGACCGAAAGTGAAACTGCCCTGGCTGCCTTTTCTTCCGACACACCCTTGCCGTAAATGTCGTAATGGACCACGATGGCTTTCCAGATTCTCGGATGTTCCTCCCTCCTGTGGGCCTCGACGTTGACCTCAACCCTGGTAATCTCTTCCCTCATCTTGGTGAGTATGTCGACGACATCGACTCCGGTGCATCCCGCAAGAGATGCAAGTAGCAGCTCCATCGGACTGAACTGCTTCCTGTTGTCTCCCCACTCCATTATAACAGGATCCAGTCCAGGTGCCGTGGCGACAAAACTTCTTCCCTCGTTCCAGACTGCCTTGATGTTCACTTTATCCTCTCATTCCGCTTCATGGAAAGCGCTTATATCAAGATTGCATGAAGCGGTGTTGTGCCTTCGGTGTCTGCATCACAGGCAGAACTCTCCTGCACACGATGCCAAATTAACATCACTCTTGATGATAAATTCCAATGTTCCGGGCTCATTTTGGATGTTATACCATGATTCATCTGTAAAACTGGAAAGAGTTTATTTACGAAATTAGTAGCAGGCAGTTGAGTCGCGAAATCGGGCGATGCTGCACGATGCGCCGCCACCTTCCTGTCAAAGGATGATTCAGCACATCCAACAAACGATTAAATAGAGAGCCGAAGTCAATAGGAAGAAAACAGTTGGGCTGGTGTTGTTTCAACGCGAGCCCGAAAGTGGTGAAATTTTGGAAGTTCTGTTGATAGGAACAGGTGGAGTAGGAACAGTGATTGCAAGACATCTTGCCAGAAGTGACAAGGTGGACAAGGTCATTCTTGCAGATATAGATCTGAAGCAGGCTGAAAGGGTTGCCAGGAAAGTGGGCAAGCGGAAAACTCAGGCAATAAGGTTTGACGCAGGCAGCAAGTCTCAGGTAGACAGGATGATGAAGCGCAAAGGCATGGTAGTGAATTCGTCGCTGCCAAGGTTCAACTCGCTCCTGATGGAATCTGCACTAAAAAACAAAGTGAAATACCTGGACCTCGCCCTGCAGGACCCGGTAAAGCCTTACCGCATGAATGCAGCCTGGAAGAAGAAAGGCGCTGCGGCCGTCATAGGAGTCGGGGAAGATCCTGGCATAAGCAACGTTGCAGCGAAATATGCCGCTGACAGCATGGACACGGTCAAATCAATCAAGATAAGAGACGGAGAGACTGCAAACAGCAGGAAGTATCCCTTCGTGTGCCTCTTCTCTCCGGCGACGTTCATCCAGGAAACGATGGAGGAGCCGGCAATATTCAGGGACGGGAAGCTGCAGAAGATTGAAAAGCTGAGCGACAAGGAGATTTACAATTTCCCGGAAGGAATAGGCGAACTGCCCATATACAGCGTTAATCACGAAGAGGTATACAGCCTGTCGAAGAACATAGGGAAGGGTGTCCAGTATGTTGACTTCAAGCTCGCGCTCACAGATGACACGCTGAAGTATCTCGACGTCCTGAACGGCTTGGGCTTCATGTCGGACAAGAAGCTGAAAGTCGGAAAAACGGAAATAAGTCCCAGGGCCCTCACCCTTAAACTAAT
>JAKAPY010000068.1 GCA_021811925.1 Thermoplasmata archaeon
ATTCGACAGGAAAGAATATAATGGTGTCATGTAAACAATAAAGCGACAAGGCATGGATTCCGTCCGGCCAAGTGTGCCAACTATTGCGGGTAGATTAGAAAATGAAGGACTTGAAAACAGGCGTGGAGGCATCTGCACATGGAGAACCGGCAGATCTTAAGCGGCATCTTACCCTCAGGGACGTCTTTTTCCTTTCTTTCGGGGGAGAATCACCCCTCCTCAGCCTGCTTACATACGGCGCTGTCGCGCTCAGCCTCGGCGGTTATCTCACACCCGTGATTCTCATTTTAGGTGCCCTTATAGTGCTTGTGAACGGCATGGTGGTCCACAGGCTCTCGACCCGCTTCACATCCACCGGCGGATACTACACATATGCAGTTCATTCACTTTCCGAGAGGACCGGCTTCCAGACGGGCTGGATGTATGTCCTTTACGCGATTCTATTTGGCTCCGCTTATGTAATTGGCGCAGCCTATGTCATCAACTATGTGTTCGGTTTTTCCACCATTCTCGTCTCCATTTGCATGACCGTGCCCGCATTTCTTTTCCTGATTCTCGGAATAAGGCCCTCCGCCAAGTATGCAATCGTCGCCGGCATCGTCGAGATATGCGTGTTGGCCGTGTTCTTTGCCTATTCCATCTACCTTGCCCATTTCACATTCTACGATCCGCTGACCTACCAGAGTGCGACGAGCATACCTGCGGGAAAGCTGGCGCTTGCCATTCTGTTTGCGATGGGCATACCCACGGGATACGGTTCCATTGCACCCATATCAGGGGAGATCGTGAATGCACAGAAGGTGGTCGGGAAGGCAGCCATTTCTGTCATTCTCGCCGGCGGTGCAATGGGTGCCTTTTTCATGTACGGTCTTGCAAACGTTATAATTTCTAACGGCGCAAGCATCCGCGGAGTCACCGGCGCGAACGGACTCGGGGTGATTTCGCTCATACATACATTCTTCGGCGGTTCGGCTGAATTTTTCATATTTATCCTTGCAGTTGGCGCAATAAGCGACGGCATACTGGCAATTCTTTCGTTCGCCGCCGCGGCGTCAAGGACTATTTTCGGGATGGGCAGGGACAGGACGCTGCCCGGGTATTTTTCAATGCAGTACAAGGGTCAGCCGCTGGCGGCCAATGCATTTGTCGGCATTCTCATGATCGCGATTTGCACGGTCATCCTGATTCCGCTTGATGCGGTGGATGCTTTCATTGCGCTTGGAACAATTTCCTCACTCGGCGGGCTTTTCATACATCTCGCCGCAAACTTCTCACTGCTCAGAATCGGCCTGAGAAAGGCAAGGAGGCGCGTGGGTGCGGGGATTAACACAATTGCCTCGCTGCTCTATCCGTACGGGGAGGCGCTTCTGGCCGTTGCAGCAGTAGTAATCACCTCGCTTGACCTTGTATTTTCACTTGTGTCCACTGACCTGATTTACGCCACGCTCTTTTTTGTGTGGATTGTCGTCGGATATCTCTATTCCGATACCAGGGAAATTGTTTTCAAGGCACCCATGGGCCGCATGAGGCCCGCTTCTTCAGGATCAGGCTCCGAAACATGGCGGGCGGTTGGGAAAATGACTGCAATGGAAATCAGAAGTGAGCTCCCGGACGTGCTTGTGGGGGAGGAGGATAAGCTGAAGGTCGCGATGAACAGGTGCCTCGATGCGGATTCGCCTGCTGCGATAGTCATCGACAGGCAGGGCAGGCCCGCGGGGACGCTGCTTCTCAGGGACATCACAACTTTGAGCGATGAAGAACTCAATTTCTATTCGGCTGTGGACTTTGCCAAGCCGGAGGTTGCAACCGTGACCGGAAACGAACATGCGCTTGCGCTTGCATCTGCCTTCAGGGAAAGCGGGTTGCCAATAGTGGCAATAATCGACAACAGTGGGAAGGTTGTCGGCACCGTGAGGGAAAGGGAGATCATAAGGAGGATTGCATCCCTCCGCGAAACACAGAAAGCAGACGCCACTGACAGCTGAATGCGCCTGCCTGTGCCTGCGGTATGAAGTCTTCTGCCGCCTGTTGTGCAACTTCCTGAAATGTTGGCCTGTGCCGCAGGCAGCGATTCCGTTCCCATCTTTGTTCTCATGGAACGAACCGATGCCAATGGTTATATGCCCCCGTTACTGCTGAAGAAGGCGATGGCAGTCATCACTCTACCGCCTGCTCTTGCCGCTGTGCTGTTCGGAGTTGCAGGCGGTCTCGTCGGCTTTCTGATTGCCCTTGTGCTGAAGAGAAGAATACCCGGAAGATTTGCAATACTGATAACGGCAGCCATAGCAGGTGTTGCCTCCGAACTGATTTCCGGTGCGCTGGGGGAGCTGACAGGCAACGGTGCAGTCGTCCTGACTGCAAGGCTCATCGGCCTCTTCATGGGCGGGGCCATGTTCAGGTTCACCTTCAAGGGTCACTTCGGCAGCACGGCAGACTGGATGACTCCGTATCTGGCGAGTTCATTCGCTTCATGGACCGCATTTGCAATGAGCCTACAGACGGTGGGATTTGTTTCTGTTGCTGCCGCAATAGTGGGCGGCTTCTGTGCCTCCACGCTCGGAAGGTTGGTTTCAAGGTATCTTCCCTCTACTGTGGAACAGGCTTCCGCCATGACGCAGATAGCGGGCCTGTCATGGGTGCTTGGCTTCATGGCCTATTCCATTGGCATTGTGGCGATTTACACATCATCGGGGGCCCTGGCACTCACACCCTTCGGGATATTCGCTGCCAGCAGCGTGGCGCTTCTGCTCTCGGTCCTCATCGCCCTGCCGTACGTCTCGAGGCAGAAAGTCTACTCGCGGCTGACAGCAAGAATCAGCAAACTGTGGAAGTACATGGGGTCTTTCATCCTTCTCTTCCTCTTCATAGCACTGCTGATACTGATTGGATATCAGAAGGCATTTTCACTCATCATACTGGCAATAACCCTCGCGGGAGGCCTTGTTGCGGGCGTGGTTTCCGGGGCGGTTTCTTATTACCTCTCGAAGGAGAGAAGGGGCATTCCCCCTCAGACTTTCAGTGCAATACTTCTCGGTATTTCGTCTGGACAGGGGATCGGTGTGATTGCCTCCATTGCGCTAGATACCTTTGTGGTCAGGTTCTACACGGATACCATACTGGAACTCATCTTCCTCTCTGGACTGGCGGCAACCGTTGTCGGTTTTCTACTTTCAGCCTGGAGGGTCAGCAGGTCTGCGCCGGTTGAAGAACAGCACACACCAGCCCAGCCTGAGGCGGCACCCGTTGCCGACGCACAGAATGAGAATCAGCCCAAACCACCGTCATGAGCGTGCTTTTCAACAATCATTATGATGGAATAAGGGATGCCACTCTCTGGAATGGCCGAATATGGCGGGCACTATTCTGCTCCGTGATATGCTGCATGACGATCTCGAGATCTTCTTCAAACAGCAGCTGGACAATGAAGCAAACTGGATGGCCGCATTTACATCGGAAAAGCCCGAAGACAGGACTGTTTTCGACGAACACTGGCGTAGAATAATGGCTGATGCCTCAATCATGCGCAAGACAATCATATTCAACGGCCAGGTCGCGGGATATGTGTCAAAATACTTTGATGATGGCAGGGCCGAGATCGCCTACTGGATTGGCAGGGAATTCTGGGGCCGGGGAATAGCCACTTCCGCCCTTTCACAGCTTCTGTCTGTCATGGTAGAGAGGCCGGTGTTTGCAAGGGTCGCGAAGGACAACCTCGCGTCTTTTCGGGTCCTCGAGAAGTGCGGCTTCGCAATTATCGGGGAGGGAAGCGGTTACGCAAATGCACGCCGCGCTGAAACCGGTGAATACATAATGCGGCTCGATCACTGAGGGCACCGGGAAAAGCGGCTTTTCAAAGTTCGGGCACATCCCGGCAATCGTAATATAGAGCAACCCGCTCGTGCAGCCGAGAAACGGAATGGGCGACAACCAGGGAGGGGCCTCATTGAGGAAGGCGATCAAGCTCCGCCACGCCGTTGCTCTCTATGTAACTTCTGTCATTGGTTCCGGCGTGCTGTTGCTACCGGGTCTTGCTGCCATTATTGCGGGCCCCGGCTCGCTGCTTGCGTGGATATTGCTCTCTGTTGCCAGTTTTCCCTTTGCGTTCACATTCGCTTCACTGTCATCAAGAAGGCCCGAATCAGGGGGAATATACTCTTTCGCAAAGGAAGCCTTTGGAAAACGCATTGCGACTGTCACAGGCTGGCTCTTTGCCCTCTGGGTGATTACCGGTGCGCCTGCCGTCTCTCTCATAGCTGCGTCGTACCTGGGCTATGCCTTCCCGCTTGACAGGCCGGAGACACTCCTCCTCTCGTCGCTCATGCTTGTGACATCTTTCATAATCAATTACAACGGGATAGTTGTGAGCAACAGAGTGCAGCTTGGGGCAGTCGTCTCCATAATAGCTCTCCTGATTGCCACTGTCATCGCCTCCGCATTCTATGTCAGGGTTAGTGACTTCACCCCATTCCTTCCTAATGGTCTTCTGCCTGTAGGGACCGCTGCTGCGCTTATTTTCTGGTCATACCTTGGTTATGAAAACGTTTCCAACGTTGCGGAGGAATTTGAGGACCCAAAGAGGGATTTCAAGAGAAGCATTGTGTTGAGCGCCCTGGTCGTGAGCGCGCTCTACCTCTCCGTCTCCTTCGTCACAATCGGGACGAATGCATACAGGACCGGAGGCAATATCGCTCCGTTTGCAGTAATGCTATCCCATGTGGTTGGAGCATATGGCGCTTCAGGAACAGCAATAATTGCGGTCTTCATAATCTTCAGCACAATCAATGCGTACACGGTTGGCATGTCCCGTGTTTTCTATGCAGTTTCAAAGGACGGTGGTTTTCCCAGGGTGCTGGACCACATACACCCAAGAACCAAGGTTCCCGACAGGGCGCTCATTGCGTTATTCCTGCCGATGATTCCCACATTTGTCGTGTACTACTTCCTCAATGTTAATCTTGAGACGGCCCTTCTTGTGCCCAGCGGGGCTGCCATCGTGGTGTATGTCATAGGATCAGCAGCCGGTGTCAGATTGACCGCTTCGAAAGAGGAAGAATCAGGCGGCAGAAGAATACCTTTTCTTCCATTGGCCTCACTTGCGATATCTCTTATTGTGCTACCATTCGTGGGGTGGCCCCTGCTCTTCAGCGCGGTTGTCTGCGTCGCTGCATTGTTCTACTCTTTCACCGCAATGGGCAAGCAAGAGTCAGGCAACTGATTCAATTTTTCCGGGGCAAACGCGGGCACTGCCGGGGAAGACTTTGAAGAGCCATGCACCTGCCACCCGTTTTGATGCCCTTGGTTGAAGACGTTGCGTGTCGATGACATTTAAATTGACACGACTCCATACTGAGTTCGATGAATGAATTGAGGGTAGGTTCCATTGTCATGGACTGCAGGAACTTTGAGGAGATGATGAATTTCTGGCAGCAGGTGCTGCACTATGTGCCACTCTATCCGGCGGAAGGCGGATGGGTTATACTCACAGATCCGGCCGGGCGTGGCCCGAATGTATCCATAAACCACGACCCTGAAGTGGAAAATCACAGGAACCGCCTTCATCTCGACCTTTATGCCAAAGACCAAAAAGCAGAAGTGAAAAGGCTTGTTGCCCTCGGCGCAAAGCTGCGCCGAAGCCCTGAGCCGGGAGAGGATTTCGTTGTTCTCGAGGATCCTGGCGGGAATCTCTTCTGTGTTGTGGATGCAAAGGACCGATAACAATCAGGGGAAGGGCCGCCACCCGAAACAAAATGCGAGAAATCAAAGCCTGAACTTGACAGCCAGATCAATCAGCGATGTGAATTTGAGTATCGTGGAATCGTCCTGGACCCGCTTTCTCTGCACCGCTTTGCGCTTCTCGTATGTGGAGGACAACTGCTTCACAAAGTCCTTCAAGCCGATCAACCTGGATCTGGTTGCCTGTGAGTTGCCTTCCAGCACATTCCCAATCATCCGCCTTGCGGCTGCAACCGTGAAAAGAGGCATCGCCACAATCAGGTTCCTCAATTGAAGATTCTTTATCATCATCATTGGATAGTTGCGCGCCTGATTCGCAAGACCGTAGCCGCTAAGGTTCTTGCCCGTTCCATTTCCCAGGTGAAAAACAACCGACTTGGGCGCAAGCATCACCTTGTATCCCATCAGTCTTGTCCTTATCGAGAGGTCGACATCTTCAACATAGGTGTGGAACGATTCGTCGAAACCACCTATCATCTCAAAGACGCGCCTGCTGATAAGGAGCGCTGCACCCTCGGCATATAGTATCTCTTTTGGATCGTCATGTGCTTCATAGTCGTCCGGCATGGTGTAATCGACAAGGCTGCTCTGGCATGCTCCTATTTCAGTTTCGGAGAGCATGATATCCATTGCATTCTGGACAAAATCAGGCTTCACCCTCACATCATTGTTGATGAAGAAGAGGTAATCTCCCTTTGCCGCCTTGGCTGCTGCATTGTTCCCGCCCGCGTAATGCAAATTTGAAGCCAGCGGCAGTGCGCGGTACCTTTCGCCCTTGTAATTGGCTTTGAACCATTCAACCGAGCCGTCGGTTGAGTTGTTGTCGGCAAGTATCACTTCAAAATTGGGGTAGGTGATTTTTGAAAGACTGCGAAAGCAGTCACGCAGAAACCTGAGTCCATTGTAGTTCAGGACGATTACGGTTACCTTCGGGTATAGCATTTCAGCCCCTAGTGTCTGCACCCATAACATTTCCTGATTACTTGAACATAACTACGCTGCTCGAGAAAAGTGTGCGGCTGGACATTTCACTGCAGACTTGGCATCAGCTTAAATTGGAATCGCTGTTTACGCCAAGCCTGATGGTTGAAGGCGCCCTCTGCCAGTTTTGTGGCGGCGAGAATGCCCCTGGCAACATGTACTGTTCCAGATGCGGCAAGCAGATTGCATCTGTCATGCCGTCCGGGAGGAACAGGCACGGCGGGAAAAAAGGCGTGGACAGGACAAGGGGCGGAATAGCATTCCTTATTCTTGCGTCCTTCCTGATATGGCTTCCGCTTACCGGAACAATAGGGTTGTTCTTTGGTGCCATTGGTGCATCACTCATAATCTTTTACAGGGGAAATTTCGGAGGCAGGCACGTAATCTATCCGCTTGCCTCAGCAGCAATGTTCATTTCAGGCATTACGCTTGAAATGGTGCTTGCAGGCAGAATAGGTCAGGCATTCTCCTCCTCCGGGAGTAATGTGAATGGCACCTTCGCCGGGGCGATGCCGCTGTTATTCGGCTCTTTTGTCGGACAGGCGCTTGTTTCGCTTTCATTTGCAATTATACTGTACGCACTCATGAACGGAGCCGGGCGAGAGGCTGTCTGGTGCGGCGTGGCCGCAAACATTGCCATCAACGCATGGGCCGTGTATGTTGCTTACACCAACCTGGAAAGGGCCATTCTGGCTGTTGCCGGAAGCCAAATCAATTATGTGGCCCTGGAGAGCGTGGGGACGCAGTTTGCCAGCATTGTTCCTGTCATGTATGTCCTTCTTCTCATCCCGCCTTCCTTCTATGCAATCGCCTATTTCATTGTCCTTGGCAGGATCAGAAGAAATGAGTTGCCAGCGGCGGAAGCGGCTGCGAACCCGGTCAGGTGAATGGCTATGCAGGATTTTGCTCGGAAGGCCGACCGGAGTGGCAGTCTTCAGCTTACTTCGTCTACCTTCTTCAGGATTCGAAGTGCAGTCATCGTTATCCACTTGCTTGGCTTGCCTTCCTTCTCAAGCGCCAAGGGCTTGACACGGCTTGCATTCATCCCGTATCCGGATCCGCGTCCCATGTCAGGATGCACTTTGTCAAGCAACCATGTCCCATCCGCCCGCCTTTTCTTCTTCAATATCTCAAGTGCGGGGACCAGGCGTTTGTCGCCCGCATATCCGAGCCTGGTCATCAGGTCGAGCCCAACCAGTATGTCGTAGAAGTAGTGGATGGGGTAATGGAACCTGAACCACGGCACATATCTGCTCTTCCCCTCCTCAAACAGTTTCCTTTCAAGGTAGAATTCCGCTCCTCTTGAGATCGCCTGCTCAATGCTGCTGTTTCTCCCGGACTTGGGCAGTGCGTCGAACGCTGCCAGGGCTTCCCAGTTGTCAAGCGTCCCCTTTTCGCTATTGAAACAATGCCAGCCGCCGTCTTCCTTCTGGTCCTCTACAAGCCTGTCAAACAGTTTCTTCACCCTGAAGTCATCTTTGTATCCGAAACGGGAAAGCATCCGGGCCGTGTTTCCGACTATGCAAACTTCCTCATTGAAAATGTTGACCGGAGTCCGGAGTAGCAGCTTGTATTTGAAAAAGAGATCGGCAATCTTTGCAATTCTCCTATCCTTCGCGGTGAGGCCAAGGTCTGAAAGAACAAGAGCCTGCCAGTTTGTCGAGAGATACTTGGGCATGTACAGGAAGTCAATCCATTTTAGCAGATTTTTCTCATTCGGCTCTCCAACTTCCCTTGGTTCCCAGTAGCCACCTGGTTTTTGCCGGGCAAGCATGTCCCTGGCCCACCCTTTCTTTGCAATTTGAGAGTACGCTCTCCTGACTTCCAGA
>JAKAPY010000002.1 GCA_021811925.1 Thermoplasmata archaeon
CAGCTGAAGGGCCGCACAGTCCCCTGTTCCTCATGAGGAATGATGAAATAGAATCGGTCAGGAAGAACATTCAGATTGCAGGACAGGTGGTGAGACAATGATGTCTGGTGAGGCATACCGGACGGTAAAGGACCTGCCCACCGAAGAGTTCATGGCCCCCGGCAATCCGCTGTGTGCAGGCTGCGGTGGCCTTCTGGCCGTCAGACTGTTTCACAAGGCGCTGGGAGGAAAGGTTGTCTGGGTCAATGCCGCCGGATGCATTACAATGCTGTCGGTCTATCCGTATTCACCACTTCAGTCAAGCTGGCTCTATACCGCTTTCGCGAGCGCACCCGCAGGCGCCCAGGGAATAAGGGATGCCCTGGACCTGATGATTAAGAAAGGGAAGATTTCGCCGGACGAGGATTTGAAAGTCGTAGTTGTCTCGGGGGACGGGGCGGCCTACGACATTGGCCTGCAGTCCACGCTTGGAGCAGTGCAGAGGAAGCTGGACTTCTACTACCTGTGCTACGACAACGAGGCTTACGGCAACACTGGCTTCCAGATGTCCTCAGCCACACCATATGGTTCGTCATCCGCGACCACTGAACCGACGGCCTCTTTCCCGGAGGGAAACACCGGGCATAAGAAGGACCTCTTCGAGGTCTGGAAGTCTCAGAAACCCGCTTATCTCGCAACAATCTCAACTGCGCAAACTGTGGACTTCCTGCAGAAGGTGGAGAAATCGACCAGGATAACAGGGCCGAAGCTATTCATATCGCCAGTGGGGTGCCCGACCGGCTGGGGGTACGACCCTCAGGAGACTATAAGGGTCGAGAAGCTCGGGCTGGAAACGGGGATATGGCCACTCAAGGAGTATGTTGACGGAAGGGTGAAGCACACCCATGTTCCAGGCGCGATGAAACCCGTGGAGCAGTACCTCGAGACACAGGCAAGGTTCAAACACCTCTTCAAGCCGGAGAAGAGGGACGAAGTGATATCCAGAATACAGGAAGATGTCAACAACTACTGGACGATGGCATCGAGGGCCGAAGGCTTCCATGTGAGGCTGATCGGCACCTGATGATTCGGCAATTCACTGAATAACAAGCTGAAGCGGGCCATTGCAGGCATGGACCACTGGTTCAGCGGACCGGAAGGTTCTTTCTGTAATGCAACTCCAACCCTAATCTCTGGAAGCCTGCCCTGACCAGTATTGGCGTAGATGTCGTTTCCCTCGCAGTCACAACTGCATACCTTGTGCCGAGCCTGTATCCCTCTGTGCACCTGGCGATGACAAGTGAACCGTACAATCCCCTTTTCCTGTAGTCGGGATGAGTTCCGGCACCCCAGAGCTTGAGTATGTTTCCTTCAACGGTGGCGCCTCCGCTGCACACCGTCCTTCCACCCACTTTTCCAAAAATTGTCATGTTTGCCTCGTCCCCGGACTCACGCAAAAGCTCTTCCGCCCTTCCCAGGATTTCATCGCCTGTAAAGGGTGCTTCGTTGAAGGCCCCCTCGCTCACTCTTAGCGACTGCACAGCGTCCTCAATCGTCCTCACTTTTCCGACTTCGGCGTCTGCGGCTGTTCTCAGCCCGGGTAGACGGGGTGTCCGCCCCTCACCCATGTCGAAGCAAAGGTACTCGAGCCTGTCTGAAAGGCTGTAATCCCTTCTCTGAAGCCATTCACCCATGTCCCGCGGTCCGCTTCCGGGCTTGCACTGCCATGTGAGGGTGCGTCTGCCCTCCTTCCTGACGAGCGCCTCCACCTCGTCAATCAGCCTGCCAGCGTCATCGGCGTTGAACCTGTCGACGATATTCCTTTCGGGAGAATTTTTCCAGAGTGAGAGCCTGTAGCGTTCATTTTCGAGAACAATGGAACCATGCGGAACCCAGTACCATGAGGCTATGACGTTTGCAAGCTCCTCCTTGCTCATTTCAGTCAAAAGTATTCCCTGCTGGTTTGTAGAGGCACGGCTGGGTCGTGCCTCGGGAAGAGTTTTTCAGGAAGCGGCCAGGCGCTCAGCCAAAGAGTGCCCCAAGACCGGCTGCAGCTTCTTCTTCGGAAACAGCTTCTTCCTTCTTTTCTTCCTTTTTCTTATCTTCTTTCTTCTCGGCTGGCGCTGCTGCCTGCGGTGCTGGTGCTGCCATCATGGCCGCACTTGCAATCGCTTCCTCTATGTTGACGCCGCTGAGGGAAGCCGTAAGAGCCTTTATTCTTGCCTGATCGGGCTCTAATCCGGCCGCCTTGATGACGTTCGCAACACTCTCGTCGTTTATCTCCTTGCCAGCGCTGTGCAGCAGCAAAGCACTGTATATGTACTCCATTACTATACCTCCGTTTTTCCGTTTGATATTTCAGGCATCCCCTGTCTTCTTCTTGAGCGCGGATGCCTGTGCAGTTGCCTTTGAAAGGAGCAGTTTCACCGTCTCCTTCGTCGGTATTTCTGCGTACACGCTCAGGTTGACTGCGTTCTTGTGCGCGTCTCCAAGCAGGTATCTCACGCTTAATGGCGTGAAGTATCTGCTCTTGACTGCAAGCGATAGAGCCTGCCGGGAAGCGTTGGCCAGGTCTGACAGCATTTTGGCGTCGTCGACATGAAGCACTTCCTTCCTGAACAGCAGCCCTTTTTCGAACATTGCCTTGACTTCGAGTCCGGCAACCAGAGGGAATATCTCCATTCTTGTCAGTGCGGATGCGATCGCTGGAGCAATCACGTCCCCTTTCTTGACAAGCAGCTTGTCCTTCTTGATTACAACCTTGCCGCCCTCGATGCTCGCCGGCAGTCCCGCCTTCTGCAGCTCGCCGACAATCGGTCCGGGCTTGAACGAGGTCTCGCCTGCCTTGATTTCTATATCCTCGGGGGATATCTCGCCGCCCTTGGCTGCCAGGCGGGTCTTGTTCTTTTCAAGTGTCCTGTAGAGGGCGAAGGGATTCTGGTTTGAGCATATGAGCGCCGTCTGGTCGTGTGAAACAAGTTCTTCAAGCTGGCCCAGACCCTGGACGTCCTTTCCGACCTGGTCCAGTGCCATCTTGATAAGCTTGCCCCTCGACACGTGTATCTGTGCCACACCGCTCAGTTTCTTTCGAATCTGCTGGAACTGGGCTGCCGGGAGTCCCCTGATGCTTACTACTCCAACAACCTTCGAAGTCCTCAAGCTGTCAGCCAGCACTTTCAAGTTTTCCGTTTTCCAACTTCTTGAGTGAGCCATTGACAGCACCTACATGATCCTAACTGCGGGACCCATTGTCGTCTTGACATAGGCCGATTCGAGGTTTATCCTTCCCTTCTCCAGCCTTCCGATTACCCTGTTCAGAACAGTATCAATGTTATCTGCCAGATCTTCAGGGTTCATAGACCTGGTGCCTACATGAGCCTGAAATGTCTTCTTCTCCTTGGTTCTCACAGAAGTTGTTCTCTTGAGGGTGTTAATTATGGGCGCCGGGTCGGAACCAGGCTGTATCGCCTTCGGCATTTTTCCCCTCGGACCCAGAACAACTCCCATTTTTCTTCCGATTGTTGCCATCAGCGGGGCTTCGGCTATGAAATAGTCATATTGCCTTGCCAGGCGCTTCGCATTCTTCTTGTCATCCATGTATTTGTTGAACTCATCCGGCGAGATGACAAGATCTGCAGCCGTCCGTGCCTTGATCGCCATTTCCCCCCCGCCGAACAGGCAGACCTTGATGGCCTTGCCTCTTCCCTTGGGGAGTATGATGTCCTCCTGTATCCTGTTCTTCGGAACAGACAGGTCCACATCCTTCAGGTTGATGGCAACTTCAACGCTTTCCTCAAATTTCCTCTGAGGGGCTGTTGTGATTGCCTTCTTGACAGCTTCTACGGTTTCCTTGTTTGCCAAATAATCATCCTCTTGTAGTGCAGCGAACCTACCCGGTTCTCCTACAACGGCAAACCACACTTAATGCGACCAAGATTTAAAGTTTTGCCCGCCACCCGTCAGTTGCCATTGCCTTATGTTGTGCCACGGCCCATGTTTTGCACTTGGACCTGGATGCCCAAAATTGCGTGGAGTGCCCGCTTTCACTTCAGCTTGTTGTCCCAGGTGCCCTTGTTGATTTCCTCAATAACCGCTTTGGGCTCCTTGCCCTCCACCGTTACACCTACAGACACGCACGTGCCAACGACTTCCTTTGCTCTTGTCTTCACGGTTGCACCCAGGGAGGCCTCCTTCTTCATGTCGGCTATCTTGAGAACCTGTACCATTGACAGGTTGCCGGCCTTCGTGCTTTTGGGATTTCCAGATCCCTTCTCCACTCCAAGCTCCTTCAGTATCAGGGCGGTAGTGGGCGGCGTTCCGACAAGTATGTTGAACGTCTTATCCGCGTTTACCTCGATAGTAACCGGGACCTTCATCCCGGAAAACTGCCTGGTTTTTTCATTTATTTCCTGCACGATCTTCGCAACGTTGACACCCAAGGGCCCCAGTGCAGGTCCGAGCGGGTTTCCGGGTGTTGCCTTTCCAGCATCAATGAGTGCATTTATCCTGTCAGCCATCAGTCATCACCATCTCTTGTGAATCAATTCACTTATCCTTCTCAATAACTCTGACATGGTCCCCTCTGACCGTCACCGGTATGGGGACAACCGCCTCGAATAACTCGACCGTTATTTCCTCTTTGCCGTGATCAATGCGCTGAACACGTGCCTTTTCACCCTTGAACGGTCCGGACACGAGCTCCACAATATCGCCTTCGACAATTCCACTGACCGTTGGCTTGGGGGTAAGGAAATGGCTTACCTCGTCAAGCGAAGTTTCGCCCTTGACGAGGCCGTGTGTCTTCCTTATCCCGCGGACAGCGTTCTCTATCTTGTCGCTGTTCATGGCCTCGATAAGCACGTAACCCCTTATTGTGGATGGGAGAAGAATTGAATATATGCCGAGCTGGCCGTCCTTAGCCCTTGCGCCAATGGAGTCGGCAACCTCTCTTTCCTGGCCTATCGCTGTCTTCACAGCAAGTATGGATGGCCTGACGGCAACCTTGAACCTGGGAGTCTGCGTGGCGACCTTCGATGAAATGGAAACGCCGACTTCCGTTGCATCCCCAAATGATGCACCTGGCGCAACCGATACGTCCACTGTGACCCAGTGATCGCCCGTGCTGAGGTTTGCATCAAATTCAGCGGGAAGGCTTGTGTAGCTGTCCCATTTGACCACGCCGTCAAGGTATACCTTCACCTGCCAGTCTGGCGACCCCTCAACCTCGGTTATGAGTCTTGGTTCAGCCTTGAAATGAAATGAACTGTCACTTTCCACCTTGATTTTGGCGCTGAACTCTGCATTTCCGCCAACCGGGACGATTGCCTCCTTCTCACCAGGCACTTCCATCATGAACGACTTTATACCCTGCCCCGGCGAGACGCTGCTTCCAGTTTCATAGGATGACACTTTCAAAGACCCCCAGAGGTTCAACCGAATATTCCCGAACTGATTGACGGGAAGTATGTCCATACAAGGTAAAGGAGAAAGCCAAGTCCTCCGATGAGGAACAGGCCAAGAGCGACCATCTTCACTACCCTGACATACTCATCCATGGTTGGCTTTCTGGCCATTTTGAATATTCTTCCATACTTTCCCTTACCGATATTTCTGAACCGTTCCTCAAGCTTCCGCTGGGCCTGGTAGGTCGTCTCGGTAAAGTCGAAGTTGGTTATCGAATTGCTCATCACACGTTACCTTCTTCACGATGCGCTTTGCTGTGGGCGCATTCGCTGTAAACTGGAGTCAATTCGGTCTACTACTTAATATTTCTTTGCAATGCCGGGTTTTGAGAGTGCCTTTGACCTCTGAGAAGTCACTGCGCCTGCCAGCTCGGGGACCAGTCTGGCCGCTTGCCTGTATCACCTTATGAAGTCCATGTCGAGGGACTTTGTCTCGACATTGTCTGCCGGACCAAGGATGTGCTTGGACTTGACTCCTGTGAGAACAACCATGACTCTTACCTTCTTCTCCATGGCCGGGTCGATGGCGGCACCCCATATCAGTCTGGCCGAAGGGCTGATCTTTGTCTGGATCATCTCGGCAACCTTTTCCGCCTCGCTTACAGTCATGTCCTGGCCTCCCACGACATTGACAAGGGCGCCGTTTGCTCCCGATATGTCCACATCAATCAGCGGAGAATTTATTGCCTCCATGACAGCGTCGCTGGCCCTTTCCTCGCCTTCGCCCTCACCAAGGCCAATCATGGCGACTCCCCCGCCCTTCATTATAGTCTTGAGATCGTTGAAGTCCAAGTTGACCAGGCCGGGCTTGGTAATAACCTCGGTTATTCCCTTGATGCTCCTGACAAGCACTTCGTCCGCAACCTTGAATGCGGCATTGAGGGACAGCCTCGGCACCAGTTCGAGCAGTTTGTCATTAGGTATTACAATGACCGTGTCGGCCACATTCCTCAGCCTCTCCAGTCCCCATTCGGCGTTCTCGGCCCTTATTGCGCCCTCGGCTTTGAATGGTGAAGTGCAAATGGCGATTGTGAGCGAACCCATTTCCTTGGCCAGCTGTGAAACAAAAGGAGCCGCGCCTGTGCCTGTGCCGCCGCCAAGTCCTGCGGTGACAAAAACAATATCCGCTCCCTGAATTGACTTCCTGAGGTCGTCCTCGGCTTCTCTGGCAGCTTCCTCCCCAACCTGTGGCAGAGCGCCTGCGCCGAGCCCTCGCGTGCTTCTCCTGCCGAGCAGTATCTTGTGGGGTGCCCTGACAATAAGGAGGTGCTGTGCATCCGTGTTGGCAGCATACATTTCTGCCCCCGTTATGCCTGTTTCGACCAGCCTGTCTATCGTGTTTGTTCCGCCGCCGCCACAACCGACGATCTTTATGTTTGTCTTCAGCCCGGAAAGAATCTTTATTAACTCGTCGTCTTCCGCGCTGTACCCGTCCCCTGCCAGTTCAGGCTCCTCTGAGCCTTCATCCTGTGACACTCTCGATATTGCATCATTCACTAACGATTTCATAAGGCCGACCTCGCATCCCACCCATCCCAAGGATCAGGAATTATAGGTATTGTACAGGTCTATCGTTTTGAAACATTAATAAGTTTCCATAGGCGATCGCATCGTCCCCGACTCTCGAATCGTGTCTCACACCCCTTCCATGCTTTCGGGTGCCAAGGGTCGAATCACCGTTCACTTTCGGAGGCGGCTGCTGACAGCGCAGGAAGCAGTTTTAACAACACGATGCGATTCGCAGGCGTTGTAGATGCCTAAGTTCAGAGTAATCCTTGTTAGGCCCGAGGTGGAAGGCAACATAGGTGCCGTGGCAAGATCGATGGCGAATTTCGGTTTCGATGAATTGTACATGGTCTCACCTGTGGGAATAGGCGTCGAAGCGCGCAACAGGGCGAAGCATGGCAACTTCATCCTCGACGGCGCCGTCCTGACGAATTCACTGGAGGACGCCCTGGAAGGCTGCGACCTTGCCATCGGAACAACAGGAATAAGGAATATCGGAGAAAAGAAATTTCTCAGGAATTTTGAGACGCCAAGGGAGTTTGCTGAAAGGGTCTCCGGAACAAGGAGGAAATACGCACTGGTTTTTGGGCCGGAAGGCCTGGGACTTTTCAACGAGGAACTCGCGAGATGCGACGCGCTGGTAAGCATTCCAAGCTCCCCAGAATACCCCGTGCTCAACCTGTCCCATGCAGTTACAGTTGTACTGTATGAACTCTTCCTGACAGGCTATGTTAAAGACTCGGTCAAGCTCTCTGTCGCATATGAAAAGGAGAAACTGAACAATCATTACTCAAGCCTGCTGGACGAGATATCCTACCCCGAGCACAAGAAGGAGAAGGCAAGGCTGATGTTCCGGCGGCTGGTTGGCAGGTCCGGCCTGTCAAAGTGGGAGTTTTTCATCATGATGGGTGTGATCACGAGAACACTCTACTCGCTGAGGCATTCCGGCGGAAAATACGCAAAGAAGTGATTACCAGGATTCCGGCCTGACGCCGGTGACTATGGCTGTCACGCTCAGCACAGCGTCGTTTCTGTCTACCTGCCTTGCTCCCATGATTATGTGGGCCCTGTTCCCGATGAAATCTGATATGCCCTTGAGTATCCCGTGCGTCTTCTCAAGAGTAAGCGCCTCTCCTCCCGAGACATGGACGACGGCGCCAGAAGCCCGGGCCAGGTTTGTCTGAAGCAGAGGATGCCTTGCAGCATCGTCTACGAGCGTCCGGACATCCTCGTTTTCGCTGCATATTACTGTCGATGTGCCTCCGCCCCTGAAGATTGTCCTCATGTCCGCATAATCAATATTCATCAGGGATGGTTTCAGGAGGGATCCAGACACATTTGTCACAATCTGGGAAGTAAGCGTGTCCATGACCGCAAAAGCCTGCTGCATTGTTAATTCCGGGAACTGTTTGACAAGCCTGCTGTTCTCCATTATGACGGTGCTGTCAGACTCGTGTATAAGCTCCCTCACATAATCCCTGGCCCTCTCGACCCTTCCCCTTTCAAAATCGAAGGGCATCGAAGTTATCGAGACTGCAAGTGCGCCCGCCTCCCTGGCGACAGAGGCCACTACCGGAGCCGTTCCCGTCCCGGTGCCACCTCCCATGCCCGAGAGTATGAATACAAGGCTGCTTCCGAGCAGCTCTGTTTTCAGGCGGTCGCGGCTCAGCTCGGCAGCTTTTCTTGCCAGCGCGACGTTTCCGCCCGCTCCGCGCCCGCCTGTAAATTCCCTCCCGATGAGCAGCTTCCTGTTGGCCTTTATCCTCACAAGGTGGCCGGCATCAGTATTCAGGGCTATTGTCTTCAGATTGTCTGTGCCCTCAAAGTCCAGGTTGTTCAGGGCATTGTTGCCTGCGCCGCCGCATCCCACGACTGCTACTCCAAGTCTCGGAGCAACAATCTCATCTCTTTCAGAAATGATCATGCTTGTTCCGCGTGCCGTCTACTTTCTCTTTTCGGACGGCTTCGGTGTCAGTCTCCGTCTTAGGTACTCTCTTACCGCATTCCTGATGGCATCGTCAACAGAAACAGAGTCTCCCTTCTTGACCAGTTTCTGCAGTTCAACAGCGTTGCCCTTTGGCAGTTCGACCGTGACCTTCTGGATATGCTTCGGAGAGAAGTTCCTGTCGATGAACTGTTCGATCGCGGTCCTCATCACCTCAGATATGTTCGCATATTTGCCGCTTGAAACAAGCGACTCGAGAGTCGTAAGACTCTCCTGATCAAGTCTTATTGTAACCCTCTCCGATTCTACCATGACATTCACCTCATTGTACGCAGCTGTCTGACGATTTCCTTTATAACGGCTGACAGTAATATGCCACGGCTAATATATATGATTATGGTCAGGTTGCTCGTAAACAGGCCAGCATCTCACCCCGTGACTGCAATGATGCGTGAGTGAGTCAGACTTTGTTCCGGCCTCCGCCATACCTGACCAGGGTCTGTTCGGCCCGACCGGTTGCGCCCTTGGCACGCTGTTGAAACTGAATGATACGAAGAAGGGACGGGAAACGGCGCCCCTGCTCGATCATTCAGTGGCCAGCAGGCGATCCTGCCTGGATGATTCAAACTCTCATGCCGTCTTTTCCACCATCTGCAGGTAGACTGGAGTGAGCCAGGAGGCAAATCTCCCGTCCCTCCCTCTGATGACCGCCTCAAACGCATTGATCAGCTTCTCTGTCACATTCCCCACCTTGCCATCGCTGACTGCCCTTCTGTCAACGCTGCCAATCGGAGTGATTTGCGCCGCGGTCCCGCACAGGAACAGCTCATCGCATGTGTACAGTTCGGTCCTCGAAATGTCCCTTTCCACCACCGGTATGTTGTGGTCCTCTGCCAGCCTTATGACCGAATCCCTTGTAATGCCCTCCAGTATATCGGCGGAAAGTGGCGGTGTGATCAGGACACCATTCTTGACCATGAAAATGTTCTCGCCCGAACCCTCACAGACATAGCCGTTCTGCGTAAGGAAGAGCGCTTCGTCGAAGCCCGACTGTGCAGCTTCCGAGGAGGCAATCATGCTGTTCACGTACGCACCCGTCACCTTGGCACTTGGCGGAAGCGAGTTGTTTGTTATCCTTGTCCATGAGGAGACGCAGACGTTCAGCGGTTTTACGCTTGCGAAGTAGCCGCCCATCGACTGCGAGAATATGAAGTAGTCAGTCGACTGTTTGGCGGGCCTTATCCCTATGCCGCCTGCCCCGAAATAAATCATCGGTCTGATGTAAACATCTGTCTTGTGATTATTTACTCTTAGCAGCTCGACTATCTTGTCTGCAAATTCCTTTTCACCGATCGCCGGTTTGAGGTTCAGTATCTTGCTGTTGTTCAACATCCTTCTTACATGTTCCTTAAGCCTGAAAACAGACAGCTGCTTTCCTTCGTGGTCCATGTATGCCCTGATGCCCTCAAAAACGCCCGAGCCGTAGAGAAGTCCATGCGTGGAAACATGCACTTTTGCATCTTCCCAGCCTACAAAGTTGCCGTTCATTACAACTTTTCTTATTTCCTCTACCATGTGCACTACCGATTCGCTAACGGTTGACCCGTGATTTAATCCTATTCAGAATTTATTTCTCTTAGACAAATCATTGCACGGAGCGGGATGGGTTCGGGGCCGAGGGGAAATCCGGCTTGCGCTTTCGGACCCCTGACCTTCTGGTTAAAAGCCAGTTGCTCTGTCCAGGGAGTTCAGCGTGTGAGCCTCCTACCTAGCTGAGCTACGGCCCCTGTCAAACAGCAAGGCACCTTCTTTATTAAAAGATTGGTCAACGCGGCATTGTCCCTGCAGACCTTTGTTACAACCAGGCTCTTCCTCTGTTGGTGCGAGCAGGAATGCATGAGCGGCTCACCTGCCTGACATCGTACCCTTGCGTCTCATGAAAGAGCGGGATTTGAATCCTGGAGGGTGTAGATTGCAGCTTTCAGAGACGATGGCAATGGGCAAAGCTCATGGTCTTCCCTCGTGTGCACAATCCCCCGGGGAAAGGATGAGGTGCAGGCAAAAGGCAGCGTATCCGCTGAGGTATGGAGTGCGAAACTGGTTGCCTCAGGAGGGTTGACTGAAACCCGTCGACCTGCCCGTCACTGGGTCTTCTTAACCTTCTTAGCCTTCTTTGCCGCCCTTGCAATCATGATGGTCATGATTACCGCAATTACAGTCACAACGACGGCATAGGCGAGGTTCGGTGCGATGCCCTTGGTCGTCCCGAAGATCTGCTGGAAAAGGGCAAGAATGAATCCGTTCCAAGCCAGTGCTGCCACCAGACCGAAGGCTGTCGTAATGAGCACTGCGAAATTGTCGATTACTTGTTCCCTGAAACTTTTATCGTCGTCGGCCATTTTTACCAAATCTGCTATATTCGTAAAGTCATATATCAATCGAATATGCATAGAATTCAGACATTGGCGACCCATGCTACTAATTGTTATGCTGCCATCCAATTCAACAACTGCATAGCTTATATACGTGGAAATTCTCCGAATCAAAGTCTATGATGACAGAAGAGGTAAACTGCAGTTCATGCGGGATAATGCTTGTCGGCCATGCAGTCACATCTTTCCCGTGCCCGAATTGCGGTGAAACGAGGATAGGCAGATGCGCCCAGTGCCGGGATCAGGGTGTGAGCTACACCTGTCCTGCTTGCGGATTTTCAGGACCATGAGGTGTTCCTTTGGGTAAGGTTGCAATGACTTACAGAATGATGCCCGAGTCGACAGACTTTGTTTTTGACGGACTTGAGTCAACTATCAGGTCGAAGCTTCCCAAGGGTTCTGAGTTCAGGGACAGCAGGATTGTTCCAATAGCTTTCGGCCTCAAGTCATTTGAAGTCATGATTGTTGCCACGGACGAGGAAGGGGTGGCAGACAGGGTAGAAGGCGCTCTTGCCTCCATAGATGGCATACAGAGCGTCGAGGCGACTGAGACAACTCTTCTCTGACCATCCGGCCCTCCTCTGCTCACTGTTATATTCAAGTATCCCGCTTCCGCAGCAGTTGGTATGCTCGGCTTCGAAAACCAGCCTAGACTTCTGGCGATATTCCCCTACACGGCGGAAGCAAGGTCCTATATCAGTTCAAACAATTTCGACCTTGACGCAATATTGACCAACCCCCTGTTCGAGAGGGTGAGGGAGAAGGGAAAGGAACGTGTTCTTTCATCCCTTCGTGACATGAAGCTCGGGGAGCAGAAGCTGTACAACAGTGAGGAGTGCAAGGTTGAGCTTCTTTCATTCATTGTCTCAAGAATGATGGCCTCTGTCATCGGTGACAGATTCCTCATCAACAGGCTTGCCGTAACAGAGGGCAAGGTTGCTGAAGAAAGACTCAACGGAGACTATTCATCCATGCTTGTTCCGCTTGCACGGGAATTTGGAATCGACCCGCAGCCCTGGGGCGATGACTACAGACTCAAATTCACAGCCTTTCTGAAATATTCGTCAAAGATGAGATCGCCTGAATGGAAGCTGCTCTACCAGAAAATGGACCACGGTTACGTCGTTGTCGGGAAGCTCAGGTTGACAAGGCTTGTGGAACAGGCGATAACCGATTACCTCTCAGAAAGGCTTCCTCCCTACACCGATGCCATAAGGAACTCCCTGAGAAGGGAGATAGCGGAGGTAACGGAAGCTCTTGAATCAATAAAGAAGGAATATCAGAGGGACACGCTCGGAGAGATAGAGCCCGCAAGATATCCGCCATGCATGCGTGAAATACTCAGGCAGATTCAGAACTCTGAGAATGTCCCCCAGATGGGGCGTTTTGCCATAGTCACATTCCTGCATGCAATAGGCATGACTCCGGAACAGATATTCGAGGTATTCAGTTCAGTTCCAGATTTCAGGGCCGAGAAGACAAGGTACCAGATAGAGCATATCACCGGCAAGATATCCTCGACCGAATATTCGGTGCCAGAGTGCAGCACAATGAAGTCCTACGGCATTTGTCATAATCCAGACACGCTCTGTGCGCAGCCCTGGATGAAACATCCCCTCACATACTACAAACAAAAGGGAAAGAAGCCTAGAGCTGCTTCCAGGAAGCAACAGCCCGATAAACCGCGGTGATGTTTCCGAGCACTGCAAAGACAAGGAGCAGCCAGTCGAACGTTGTAAGCGAAAGCAGTTCCGGTCCATGAGTCCCGGACGCAGGGGAGATGAATGCAAACTGTATGATGAGCGCAATGAGCATCAGGACAATCCTGTCAGCCCTTCCAAGCATGCCGCCGTAGTTCCTTTTCAGGCCCACCGCCTGGGCCTGTGTGCCGAGGTAGCTCGTCATGAACACGCCGACAAGCGCCATTATGCCTATCGGAACGCTTGTCGTGAATACACTGAATGTGAAACCGAGGACCAGCGCTATGTCGGAATATCTGTCGAGCACGTGGTCCAGGAAATCCCCCCTCGGGCCGCTTGTTCCTGTCACACGGGCAACTGCCCCGTCGAGTGCATCCAGAAATCCGCTGAAGACTATCAGCAGCAGGGCTGCAAGAAGGAGATAAGCGCTGTGAACGGTGGAGAAGAGGATGGATGCGGCAGCAAGCACCGCGAGCACGAAGGAGGCCAATGTTAGCAGATTTGGCGAAACGCCCTTCAGCCTGGTGGCAAGCGGATCAAGAATTAGCCCTGTTCCCGTTCTTGCCCTGTCTAGAACCATTCTTCTATCTCACCCGTCCAGTTTATCCTTCCCGGCCTCAGAGAGTCAGGCATTTTCCCGACCGCGTCCAGCACAGCGTCCGTGGCAGAAGATACTTCTCTGCCTGTCGTGTCAACCTCAAACACATCCTTTATTCTTTCCGACGCTTCCACGAGTATAACATCAAGTATTTCCGCCCTGACATTCTCCAGTATCTTCACCTCGTTCCATCCTCTTCGCGTCAGCCTTTCACGCAGCGTGTGTGGCTCGCACCTGAGGACAACAGCGGTGCTGCATGTGGCGAAGTGAGAGAGGTGCCCCGAAAGGAAGAGCATGGTATGCTTCATGGGCGAGAGATGCCCATCCACCTTTTTTCTCAGTTCGTCAGTGTCCACCTCCCTGCTCCCGTATTCAGGATTGAAGCGTGTGCGCACATGCAGGCTGTCTATGAGTTCAGCGATCTCAAGGACCGCATAACCTCTTTTTTTCAGCTCCTCCGAGATGCTGCTCTTCCCGGTGCCTGGCGTCCCTGTTAAGGCCGCGACCTTCAAGCGATCGACCCCCGGGCAGCAAGCATTCCATCCAGGACGGCAAGCGCCCTGCTTGTGTTCATGCTTTCTGACCACCTGACCGCACTTTCTCCTTTCAGCGGCACTGGACGGAACGTCATTCCATAGTCGACATCCATGAGGATAAGGTACTGCGGAGGGGCGAGACCAAAGCTTTTCGAGCCTTCGCCATTCAATGCCTTCAGCACATCATCTTCCTCGACAAGCCCATTCGCCAGGGCCTGAGCCGCAGCAACCACCCTCCTGATCATGTTGTGCAGAAAACTCCTGCCGTAGAAGTCTATGAGCAGGCACCCGTCTCCCTCCGAAATGAGTATCCTGTCAATGCTCCTGTAACGTCCCTTTGACCCGCTCTTCGAGAAATTCTTGAAATCCCTCTGTCCAACGAAATGGGAGAAAGCGCTGTTCAGCCTGTCCCTGTCGATCCTGTCGTATAAGAGGTAACGGTATTGCCTCATTCTCGCTCTCCTGGGACTGAAAGTTGCGCTTACATCCAGGTACGAGTGGAAGAGTATGTCCCTGCACTTTGCGTTCAGGCCGTCAATCAGCTCATCCGGATTGAAGTGGGTGTTGAATGCAACCACATTTCCGAGTGCATGGACACCCCTGTCAGTTCTGCTTGCACTTGCAAAATCCGCGCCTTCGGCACTTTCGAATGCATGCATCCCGAGGCATGCGGATATTATGTCCCCCTCCACGGTCCTCACGCCTGGCTGCCTCTGGTAACCGTAGAATGCGGAGCCGTTATATCCGAACTTCAAAGCGAGTCTTTGCATTTCATCTGCTGTTATTGCTTAACTGTAATAACAATTATCTTGTCGCCTGCAATCATGTTACCTGCTCAGTGGTGTGTCTGTGTCAAGTATGGCTCTCAAGGTCAAATTCAGGGGTCATGTTCAGGGCGTTTCTTTCAGGTTCTATGCCAAGCGATTTGCAGACGCCAACGATGTCAAGGGGTGGGTGCGGAACCTGAGCGATGGGACGGTCGAAGCCCTCTTTGAAGGCGAGGAGGGACCCGTGAGGCGTGTTGTAGAACAGTGCAGGACAGGAAATCCCTATGCAGGCGTGACGCAGGTGGATGCGGTCGAAGTGGATTACACCGGCAGGTACCAGTCATTCATAATCAGGTGAGTTTACGCTGTCTTCCTGAACCATTCCTTTCCGTAAAGTGTTGCGGGATTTTCATAATTGACCTTCCAGATGTCCTCTTCAGAGAATATGCCGGCCCCGAGCAGTTCCCTCGTCCTTTTTGGAACGGTTGCAATGCCCAGGACCGCACCTGGTCTGGCGGGGTCGTCGATGTAGTCTGTTTCCATCACGAACCGCTTTCCCTTTTTCGCAGCCGAAAACACCAGCTCCCGTGTCGCCTTCACCGATGGGAAGATGCCGGAATTCTCATCTTCGTTTACAAGGTCGGTGCAATGGTGCTTGATCACCCTGCCTCTTTCCATACCGCCTGCATCTGCAAAGCCAGCTATTTCGGCAAGACTTGACGGCGACGGGTCTTCGGTGTGGAGTATTACAGGGCAACCGACGCTCTTTGCCTGCCTGAAGCATGCCTCCATAATCCTGTTGCTTGCGGCCAGGAGTTCCTCACTGACAGGGAAATGCGGCCTTCCCACTTCGCCGATTGCATTTGCCTTCCCTTCCATGACGAACTCTCCTGCAAGTTCTACTCCGCGCACCATTCTTTCTTCGGCCTGCTCAATTCCAAGCTGCCCGGCAAGCCCGAGAAGAGTCACCGGATAAGGCCCGATGGCGAGGAGCACGTCAATGCCTGCAGCTTCCTCCGCCTCCTTTTTTATGGACGCTCCCTCTTCGTACATCCTGAGGAAAAAATCGTCTTTCAGCAGCCCTTCGTCCGGGGGAAGTGCGACGAGCATGAAACCAGTGCCACCCTTCCTCCCGAACTCTTTTACGGCGTCGGTGAAACGCCCCTTCCGCTGCAGATGGACGTGATTGTCAAAAACGGGATATGCCATGATCAGTGAAGGAGGCCAGCTCCCTGCAGTTCTTCCATGATCTTCTGCTCCGCATCGCCGACATCGGACGGTTTACGCGCACCTGTGCAGACAAGCTTGCCGCTGCCGAATAGAAGGACCACGACCTTCGGTGAATCAAGCCTGTAGACAAGGCCGGGAAACTGTTCAGGTTCGTACTCGACCTTCTCGAGACCGAGACTGATGGCAATTGCATTGAGGTTTATCTCCTGCCCGAGATCGGACGAGGCGACAATGTTCTGCACCTCGATCTTGGGCTCTATCTTGATTTCTATGCCTGCCCTTCCAATCTGCTTTGAAACCTTGCTGATTGCGAGCTTGACTTCGTCAAGGCTCTTGGCACCGGTGCAGACGACCTTTCCGCTCCTGAAAAGAAGCGTTGCCGTCTTCGGCTCCTTTAATCTGTAGATCAAACCGGGGAACTGCTCAGGCTCATATTCCGCACCGTCGAGTGCAAGGGCAATAGCCTGCAGATCAAGCTGTTCGCCAAGAGATGTCGATGCGACCACATTCTCTATCTTAATTGTTGGCATTTTCATTCCCCTGTTAACTGAAACAATCCAAAGATGTTTAAATACCTATTTAAAAGCTTATATAAGGTTAACAACGGAAATGGCTTTGTGACTAAACCCATACAGGATTAGTTGTTTAGCCACAATAAAAGGAGTTTAGTCACAGTTTCACCTCCGAGGCGGCACAATATGATACCATTGGGTGCCTTCAGTTGAAATAGGAAGCCTGGGTGGAGACTTGGGTCTTGTCAACCCTTATGCTTGAAAAATCTAAACTTATCTCGTACTTTTGTGCCTCATGAATGATGACCATTATGTTGTAGGAAAGTATCTTGCAAAGCAGTTCGTCTTGTTGAGCCAGTTTGTTCTTTGACTTAAGCGTCTCCTGAAATGTTCTCCTGACCAGTGAATATCTTCTTTTCCATTCTATGGTGATCAGATTGATAAGACTATTAACGGCAAGCTATTATAGGAAGCCAGAGGGTAGGTGGCCCTAGAACCATGACAGATGACCTCACTGCCGGGGAAGATATGCTTATTTCGCTGCTTTTCGAGGGCGCGGGGAAGCAGAAGTATAACGTCCCCGTAGGGGGAAAGACGCGGTTAGTGAAGGAACTCTTCATACTCTGGAAAGTGTACGGGGTGGATACCGGATATGAGTTCATACCTTACTATTTTGGACCGTTTTCGCCTGAAATCTATAGGGATCTTGCAAGTTTAGATGCTTTTGGGCTCATCAAGATTGAGGATGCCATCTCAGGTAGCGAGATTTCTCTTACGCCGGAAGGAGTCAAGAGAGCTACCGAAGCGAGAGCGAAACTGCCTCAGGCGACTTTGGAAAGGTTAGTGAGTTGCAAGGAAAAATACAATAAGATGCCTTTGACGGACCTCATTGATTATGTCTACAAACGCTGGCCCAAATTTACAGATAAGAGCCTCAATGATCCGGATATATTGTTGAAGGAGCTAAGTGCCGAGTTTGACAAAGTGGGTATAACTGACGAAGATATCAGCGAGACTATTGAAGAGTACCGGAAAGAGAAGAAGTCGAAGGCCAAGGAATGCGTGTAGTCGTAGATACCAATGTTTTGGTATCAATCATAAAGCATCGTGAAAGAGAAGTGATGAATGCCATCTACAACACGATAAAAGACAAACTCACAATAATTGTATTCTGCAGAGCAACCTATGACGAATTGAAAGAGGTTCTGTCCAGGCGCAAATTCAGGAATATCAACAAGACAGTTATTAATGGCTATTTGGCATTTCTATCCGAAAGGGCAGACTGGAAAGAGCCAAATCGGCATGGCAATGAGGCTATCGACCCCGATGATCAGGTGTTTATCGATCTCGCCGTAACAACCAACTGCAGGTATCTGATAACTGGCAACCTCAAGCATATGCCCCAGACTAGAATTGTTGGACGCGTGTCCATCGTTTCTCCCCACGAATTCGCTACAGCTGAAAAACTACTATAATCAATGTTTAGGTATGGATGCCCTTCGACACATGAGCCCTTTCCCCCTTACGGGACCAAGAGAAATAGATTTAATCACAAGCAGAAGAGTTTAATCACAAAGCCAACGGAATTGTTTTCGATCCAAATTACACGCGGATATGATAACAAGCGCCTCCCGCCCTCGGCTTTATAAGGAAAGACTTGGACCGGAGGAAATCCCTCCATGAAGCGGGCTTTTCCCATCAAGGGGAGGTGCGGTTGTGTTTATGCCTCGCAAAATGGCCGCTTCTTTCCGCCCGCAGCTTTCTCGCTTCAGTATTGGAATCACAGGAGGGTTACCCGTAAAGGGAAAGGCAGTTGCTTCCTCGGGTCAGGCGGCAGGAGAGCCAAGAGTGCATGATACAGTTTCCGCCAACGTCCTGGGCCGCGTGCTGAGCGTGGACCAGGCAGGCAGCTTTGCAGGTATTCCCGCCGGTGTGCTATTTGGAGGTGTGCTGGCGGGTACGCTCGGAATAGGTCTCCACCACGCCGTTTCAGGACTTGGACTGCTTGTCAACGGCGCAGAGTACGAATCTGCATAAGCAACCGGCACAATTGCAGTTCGTGAACCAGCAGGACTCCGCTTCCCGGGAAGGGATTTCTGTGAGAAGAATAGCGGAGTTGCCGGAACTTGAAAGTCTTCAGATTCGAGGCATTTCATTCTTCGATCCTTTCCTTAAGCAGTTTGCGCTTGAAACAATGCTTTCCGGCGGGGAAGTCCACGTCGCTCAATCTGGGGACGGCAATATCGGAGGAATGCTGCTTTACGACGATGTTGAAAGGGCAGGCAGCATTTTCACAAGATCCGGTGAAACGCTCGAGGCCCTCTTCAAGCTCAAGGAAAAGATGGTATTTTTCTCCGAGCTTCAGCTTGAACTCAGAAAGGAGGACTATCTCATATACACTATAGACCTGACCCGCTACTCCTTCTCCCACCGTTTCAATCATGAAGTCAGTGTCGCGGGCGAGGACGACATGGCCGAAATTCTCGGCCTTATGACTTCTTCATACTCCAGGATAAACACACGCTGGATCAAGATAGCAACTGCTGCCGGTGAAAAGTGTTTCATTGTCCGGACCCATCACGGAATAGAGGGAGTCGCATGGCTGTCAGTGGTTGGAGGGAGAGGCAGGCTGCACTCGCTGGTTGTCTCTCCACAGTTCAGGAAGCAGGGAGTCGGGACTGACCTGCTGTTTGCGAGGCTGCTGTGGCTGAGGAGCATGGGTGGAAGGTTTGCATTTTCAGAGATCGCAGAATCAAACAAGCACTCCCGGGCAATTGCCCTCAGCGGCGGGATGCGGGAGTCCGGAGTCATGTATCAGTACCGCGGCTGACTCACCGTCCCATCGAAAACCCCGAAATCAGCTTCTCGGGGCACCGCAAACCGGACATCTGAGGGCCGTCGATTCTATAAGCGAACCGCAAAACTGGCATTTTACCTTCACCACTTCCTTGACAACAATCTGCTGCACCTGCGGCTGTTCCGGATTGAAGCTTATCGGCGGCGGCCCCGGAGGCTGTTGACGGGGTGCGGCCTGCTGCGGCGGCGCGGGCGCATACCCGTACCGAACCTTTCCCTCGGCTGGATGCTGAGGCAGTTTTTCCCTCCTTCTTCTGGAGAGCGAACGCAGGACAAGCGCAGTAATAACCAGCAGGACGACGATCACAACGATGGCAATGACCAGCAAGTCGTTCATGTTCAGGGATGCAGGCTGGGACGGTGCCTGGCCAGGTGTCAGGCTGTAGCTTGTGGATGTCACATACAGAGTCTCTGTATAAGTGAATCCGTCACCTAAACTGTTGGTGTCGTGCTCGGTGTAGACGTAGCCAACAATATAACCGGTTGATATGTCAAAATACGCCTTCCAGTTGTATGTCGCCGTGAAGCTTCCGTAAACGTCATTTCTCGGGTATGATCCGTTCCCCTCGGAGAATATCGTCTTCACATACGATCCAGTGGAGGGGAGTTTGTAGCTGTAGCCGGTCGAGACAACTTTCATCTGGGTGTTCAGCAGGTAGAACTGGCTTCCCTGGCCGAGAGAGTTGTTCATGTAAAACCAGACATAGGGGTTGGAGTAGCCTGCCTGGTTGTCCGTGCCGTTGACATATCTGTAGGTGCTGTACGAGAAAGTGAAATTGCCTGCCGAGCTTCCGCTGCTCGAGCTGCCTGTGTTGTTGCGGAATGTCCAGAAATACTGATAGAACGAGGATGCCACATTCCCTGTAAGCAGGGATGTTATCTGCTCCGTGCCGTTGACGTTCTGCTGCTCGGTATACCCTGTGTAGTTGCCCTGCCCGCCGTTGACAGTTATCGTCTCGTAGTAGTTGAGGCGGTCACCGGACTTTGGTGTGTAGTGTGCGGTCGCAGCCGACGGCATGAGCAGCACTGAGACAAGCGCCACTGCAATCAGTGCCTTCCACAAAATCATCCGTAAAATCCCCCAAGGGCATGTATGTGTCCGGGGTGAGCTCCGCCGATGCCGCTGAAGGTTGAATAGTACGAGGAATGCACTATGATCATGGGCATGAACAGGGGCACGAACGGGCGTGAGGCCGCATATGTGAACTGGACGGGCGTCTCTGCGATGCGTGCTGTGCTGTCAAGGTCCCTGACAATCTCATTCTTTATTCCATGAATCATCCTGACTGCAAGTGCAATCAGTTCCGACTGCTCAAGTCCCCCCGCCTTTGAACCAATGATTGAATATGTCTTCTCAAGCAGGTTGAGCGTCTCGTTCGCCTCCATGACAGGGATGGAAGTCAGTATCGCTGCAGCAACGAGCGGATATTCCAGATAGTGCTTGAGCCCTTCCGTTATTATCGCCAGCTTGCTCTGGAAACCGTCGGCTGGAAGATCGGATGCCGCCAGGTATGCAGACGAAAGCTCCGTGTCCTCGGACACTTCAAATCCCCATGAATTGAAGAGCGCCCTCGTTGACATGAATTTCCTCTTTAAATCATCCGGGGGGCTGTTGATTATCGACATCAGGGCAGCGGACTCGTATGAATTTGTGAGCTGCCTGAAATCGCGGAACGAGTCAAGCGGGAATGTGCCGTCATACCTCTTCCCGAAGAAGAGAATCGAACTGACGCCTGCAGATATCTCCTTTGGAACATCAAGGTGATGCCTGACCTGGTGGTCAAGGTCGAACAGCTCGGGGATTGTGCTGTTGAGGTCTGCGCCTGAACATGCGAGCACCTCGGCGGCGGTCATCCTGTTTTCCAGGTTGTGGGATATCTTCTCAATACCCTGAAACGCCTGATAGAACCTGTTGTCAAGGTCCCCCGGGTTCCCCTGAATCTTGGCGAGGCCGATTGAAGTGCTCCACCTTTCAGACATATCGGCATCCACCAGTATCTGGGCAAGATAACGGAAATGGTTCACACCCCTGACAGCTATTCCGTCAAGTTCGCCGAGAGTCTGGTTCAGCTGTTGCACGTATGCGGTGAAGTCGGTATCCGAAACCCTGTAAATCCTTATCCCAAGGTCTTTCATCGAAAGTAGACCAGTTTCGGTCAGTGCCACATATCCATCCGCGTAGGAGACAAGCTTGTCCAGTAGCGTCGTCTTGGCTATGAAAGAGGCAAGCGTCGACTCCTTCCCGGTTATGTCTGCGCCAAGCTTGCTGAGCGTTTCCTTCTCCTGCTGCACCTTCTGCATTTCAGCCTGTTCCTGGCCCTTGGTGTGCGCGATTCTGAAGAATATGGACTGGGCTTTCTTGAAATCAGGCCCGAATTCCCTTGACTCCTGCTCCTCGGCCGTTTTCTCCTGGGAAATGTCTCTGGTGAGCTGCTCTATCTGTCCGACATCCGCAGTCAGCTTGCCGTAGTCGTCCTTTGTGAGAGTCTGTATGTAGCCTGCTGCCTTCAATGATTCAATGTCCGCCGGTGCCACATTGACAGTTATCGTTCTTGCTGCAATCTGGTTGAAAAAATAATAGACTTCGGAGCACTTCATTCATTTCCCCAGTCGACGATCGGAAACTGCTTATAAAGACTTTCTTCGTTTAATTTATTCTTAATATTCAATATTACGGAATTGCTGCTCTCCGACACATCTATGAATGGATCGCTCCCGAGGGCTTGGGCGACAAGGGTTCCAAACTGTATTTTCCTGTCATTTCCGCCACCGAAACGTGCCGCCCGCTCCCGTTCTATCTGCTCGTATGCAAACATGAATTCATACAGGGAACGGTGCAGCTGCTCCTCTATCTTGTCCTCGACCCTTCCCCTGTCCAAAATCCTTTCTTCTATTCCTTCAAGGTCAACGAAGTAGACCGTGCCGTCGGGGGATATCACCGCATCCTTGTCGAGCCAGACGTCGTTGAAGTCAAGGCCCTCAAATCTCCCGTCGTCCCGCATGGACATTGTTCTTGGAAACAGCGTGAGGAGTGCTATGCAGCTCCTGATGAAGTTGCATTCGAACAGGTATGCCTTGTCGTTGCTGTCGATGTGGAACATGTCGAATATTCTCTTCATGTTCCTGCCAATGACATTCCCTGCATGGAAATAGACTCTTATGTTGGAGGGGACAAGGCGCAGTTCCTGGACAATCCTTCCCGTAAACCTCCTGTACCAGTATATCTTTTTCAGCTGCTTCTCCAGCTCTTCCGGAAGAAATGCTATGCTGACCACGGGTGCGATTCTGAAACCGTTTATCGATGTGATGTTTGCCATCTCGGAGACCCTCATCGCAGTTGTCGCGTGTTCAAGCCCCTGTCCTCCGTAAGGTGAGCCCCTGAGCCACAACTCTCCTGTTATGAAACGGGCGGGGCCACTGGTCGAGCCTTTGAGAATCTTTTCCCTGAGGCTCATATCCCGGACCAGTGAGGAAACATACTCGCCGTTGAGAAGTTGCATGGAGAACGGGTCGGTTGTGGAACCTATTCCCTTAACCGAGAGATGGAATTCGGTCCCATCGATTGTTGCGACCGGTTCAGGAGATATGGCTCCCCTGTTGTCGTCCTCTACAAATTCCCTCTTTCCTTCACTCTCGGCGTTCATCAGTGGAATGACCGACTCCGGCAGGTAGATCGAATTGAACCCCTGAGCAGTTGAAAAATGCCTGCTTGTCGAAACGCCATCGGCCGCGTACGAGTACAGGTCGAGCCGTGTCCCGAGCATCTCCATTGTTTGTCTCCGTGAATTTCATACAAATAGAGGACATGGGCCTATTAACCCTTACACAAAATTCGATGTCCCCGAATGGTGCCTTGTTGCGTATGGCCGACTTTCAGCTTCTGCGGGCCGAACACATTCACCCGCCGAAACAGGTCGCCGCGTTAGTGCTGCACCCGTGAAGCCATCTGTTTCAGGCGCAAATTCGGCCCTTCAATCCCTCGTGAACCTGAGTTTCACCAGGAATTTCAGGTTGTTCCATCCGTCTTTCCAGGTCCTGAGCTTCTTCTCCCCCTGCCTGAGGCTGAACTCCACTGGAATCTCCTTGAAGCGGACGTGCTTCGCCGCCTTGATCTTTATTTCCTCCGAGAACGGAAATCCGTTGCTTCTCACATTCAGCTTCTCGAAAACGGATTTCTTCAATATCCACATGCCGCTCTGCGAGTCACTCAGCCTTACACCGAACAGAACTCTCGTTGTCATATTCAGTATCCAGTTGCCGAACCGGTGAGTCCTGTTCATCGCCCCTTCCCTCATCTGGCCGAATCTGTTTGCAGTAATGAAGTCAAGCTGATCCCTGTTGAATATGCCAAGCAGAAATGGTATTGCCTCGGGCGGGTATGATGCGTCTGCATCCATTGTTATGATTGTTTCCCCCGCAGCAGCTCCAAAGCCGGTCTTGTATGCCCTGCCATAGCCCCTCTCCGGCTCCCTTACAACCCTGCATCCCTTCTGCTGCGCTATCTCCGTTGTCCTGTCCCTGGAGTTGGTGTCCACTATGATGATTTCGTAGTCTCTTGTCACCGAGTCCAGGTTTGCCCTGATCCTGTCCACTACGGGGCCTATGGACTTTTCTTCGTTTATCGTGGGTATGATTACCGATATCACGGTGCTACAAGAGGGATTGAACGTTCCTCCCCTAATAATCATTACCGTTATATTCGCAGCCGTGCGCATGCCAGGGCATGCCGATCTTCCGTGTCCGGCCAGAGCCATTCATAAAGGCGAGTGGTCCCTTCCAGAATCACATCACAGGGCATAACCGGTTTTCAGTTCCTTCCTTCTCCGAACAGCTTGTACGCCACATAACCCATGAGGGCTGCGAAAACCCTGATCATGGAATGCATTGTCATCTTCCTCTTGAAAAGCTCCAGCGGTTTGTAGCTTGACCAGAGCCTGCCGTATTTCAATGTGAGCTGCTTTCTCCCGGCACCATTCCAGAAAGCCTGTTTCGCAAAGGAATAGAGGTTCTCTCTCGTCTTGTGGTAGACAACTGCCTCCTCGTTGAACATGACTGGAAAATGGCCGTCGACCGCCCTGATGTTCATGTCGATGTCCTCCGCCGTTATGAACCACCTGTCGAAGAATCCTATCCTGTCAACAACACTCCTGTGATACACCAGGTTGCAGGAAGGGTAAGTGACATCCATCCCTCTTCTGAACAGTTCGACTCTCTGCATCCCCATATACGGTCCCTGGCCTATGTAAACGGTCTTGCCTGCGACCACTCCGGGCGAATTCATTTTCTTCTGAACTTCGGGCAACCAGTTGCTGTCTGCAATGCAGTCCCCGTCTATGAAAGCAAACGCATCACCCCTTGCCCGGTTGATGCCTATGTTCCGGCCTTCCCCCCTCTTGCATCCCTGGACGACCAGATGTATGTAGTCATATCTTCCTGCAAACTCCCTGACCGCTTCCGCTGTGCCGTCCTCGCTGTCGGAATCCACAACAATGATCTCCTTGTCCACATCCTGCCTCACGAGGCTGTCGAGGAGGTCCCTTATGTTTTCCACCTCGTTTCTCACTGTTATGATCACGCTGAACAGCACAACTGGGCATTTGTGTTACGCTTAATAAACTGACACCCCCGATCAGCTGGACCGGGGCTCGCTGCGCATGTAATCGTCGACAGCCTGCAGTATACCCTGCTTCCCGACGATTGCATACTTCAGGCCAGCCCTTCTTGCCAGCTCACCGTCAATGTCATCCCTGTCGCCTATGACATACTCGTCGGAGGAGCCATGGTCCTTCCTTGCCTGGGCAATCAGTCCCGTGAGCGGCTTCCTGCAACCGCAGCCGTCTTCGGGTTTGTGCGGGCAGTAGTATATCCCGTCTATGTGCGCATCATGTTCAGCAAGCTGCCTCTTCATCTCGTCATTCACCTCCGCCATCTGGGTGGCGTTGAAGTATCCCCTGCCTATCCCAGACTGGTTCGTCAGCACTATCACCGCTACACCGCTTCTGTTCAGCCTGCTGATGGCTTCCCCTGCGCCCTTCATCAGCCTCACCTGCTCCCTGCTGCTGCAGTAGGGGCAGTCTTCGATTATCGTATTGTCCCTGTCCAGGTATACTGTCCTTTTTCCCATGTCTTCTGCTGTGTTCCGAATCATCACACATGCATGAATGTTTTCCAGGTGAAAACATTTTACAGCACCCTGCAATGCCTGTGGTCATGGCGGATGAGAAGCTGAGTGCGTTGCTCAACACTCTGCAGGTGCCTCTCCCTGAACTCAAGAAGGAAGCGAATTTCGGCCTGAAGATGCGTATCCAGCATGTTGCATACATGCTCCAGTTTGTCGGGGAGGAGGGCTTCAACTTCTCATTCTCAACCTACTTCAGGGGACCGTATTCCGTTGATCTTGCCAAAAAATGCTCTCTCATGACAGAGAATCCGGAGGGGGCGATAGGCAGAAGCGAGCTTGCAAGGTGGTTCTTTGACCATGACCTCGAATGGCTCAATGCCGCCGTTACAATTATGATGCTCAGTTCTTCCCACAGCGGCGGGGAGAGGGAGTGGTTCGAGGCTGTCCGCCAGTACAGGGAAAGGCTGAGTGAAGAGGATTTCAAATCCATCCTCGCGGAACTCCGGAAGAGGAAGATAATCGCCGTCTGAATTCAGTTGTTTTTCCCGGCCGCTGTCGCCCTGCTCAGCTGCAGGCCCGCAGATCTCGCTAGCAGCAGAAGCGTCATCTCGGGCGCCCGTCCCGTCGCCTGCTCTATCTGGAGCGCGCACTCTTCACCGTCAGTGACAAGCACCGTGCCCTCGTCCATTTCCCTGCCCGCCTCAACAAACACCTTCTTGCCTATCTCCATCGACAGGTTGAAGGTCTCCTTTGCAAAACCGTAGCTTCCACCCGCGCCGCAGCATCCTGCTTGTATCTCCTCTACTTCTGCGCCAGGGATCATTTTCAGCAGCTCAACGACCTTCCTGTCAGTGCCGAGCGCCCTCGAATGGCAGGAGGGATGATACAGTATCCTTCTTGCCACGGGCCTGAAATCTAGCCCCGTCTCCTCCTCCCTTATGACCTCCAGCAGGAATTCGTGGACATCCATTGCCCTCCTTGCCACCGTCCTGGATCGTTCGTCGTCGACAACGCTCAGGTAGTCGTTCCGGAGGGCCATCACAGCCGATGGCGAGGAGCAGACGACCGGCGTCCCCCTTACGGCGTAAGGATAGAGGTAGCTTACATTCTCAAGCACATACTTGCCAGCCTCCCTGAGCATCCCAAGATATATCAGCGGCAGGCCTGTGAAGTGCTGTTTGGGGAAGAGCGTCGCATAGCCGGCCTCCTCCAGAATGCCTACAACCGCCCTGCCTATTCTGGAGTCGAAGTAGTTCGCATACATGTCCGAGAAGTAGGCAACCTCCCCCTTCTTCCCCGGTCTGGAGACATGCTTCTCAAACCACTCGCCGAATGGCTCGAGGTCAAACTCAGGGATCTTCCTCCGCCTGTCGATTCCGAATGCGTGCTCAAGAGCGGATCTCGCATTCCTTGATCTTGCAAGCCTGTTTGAGAGCCTGGCCACGCTTGAGGCAACCATCGTGTACAGCTCGTAATCAGAGAAGAACCTGGAACTTCTCCCCACTGTTCCTGCGCCGACGCGTTTGACATGCTGCGCCCTCGCCTCAATCATGATCTTGGGCGTGTTGACATGGCTCGGGCACTCGGCCGCGCACATCTTGCACTCAATGCAGTAATCGTAGATGGAACGTGCGTACTCGCCGCTGTACATCGCGATCGTGGGCACGCCTCCCATGTTGCTCAGCAGCCTCACAAGGTTGTTCAGGCCCCGAGGAGAAGTGAGTTCGCTGCCTGTTGTCTTGTACACCGGGCACTGCGTCTCGATGAATGAAAGCGTCCTGCACTCCCCGCATCCGTGGCATGCCTCTATTTCATCTATCATTGACAGGGGCCGCTCGTCGAATCTGGAGATTACATCAGGTGTGTTCCAGTTGAGCCTGGGCCTGAATGGCCTTCTCTCGTGCTCGGGGCCGAACCTGTATGGCTGCTCTTCCTCCGTGCCTGGTTGTCTCGACCCGCCAAGTATGTTCAACGGATCGAAACTCTTTTTCAGAAGCTCGAAAGCAGTTGTGAGCCTTTCATCCATGGCATAACGGGCGTAGGGCTGAAGCTGCAGCCCTATTCCATTCTCCGATGCTATCCTTCCGCCCTCCGCCTTCAGTGCAGTTGCAAGCTCAGTCATGAATGATGCAAGCTTGTCCCTGTCATCGGATTTCCTGAGGTTGAGGAACGGCCTGATGTACATGATGCCCTCCGCTGCGTGCCCGAACACGAGCGACCTGAGGGCATACCGCCTCGAAATCTCCTCCACAGCGGTCATCAGGTCGGGCATTTTTGCAGGCGGGACCTCGACTCCCTCCGCCGCGACAACGTACCTTCCGGAGGGAGACGGCCTCTGAAGCCTGTGTATCGCATCCTTGAGGCCATCCATGACTTCTTCCGGGCTGCCGCTGACATCGACGATCTCCGATGCTCCCCTGCCTGCAAGATCTTCTTTCGAAAGGCTGCCTGATTTGAATATTGCCAGGAGCCAGTGCATCACGTTCCGGGGAAAGGTGAATCCCTGGTGGACGGATCTGAACGCGGATGCAAGCGTCTGGTCTATGTATTCCAGGCAGACTGCGTCCTCCCTGGCAGCGGCTGCAAACCTGAATGCATCCTTCGCAGTCCCGAACCCTATCAGCACGGAGCGGGCCGTGTCAAGCCTGTCAACTATCCTCATTGTTGCGGATGTGAATATTGAAAGTGAACCTTCTGAACCGATCATGAGGTCAACGAAGTCGATGCTGTCCTGCTTGAACGAAGAAATCCTGTAGCCGCACGTTCCGCGGAATGGCGCAGCGCCCTCCTTCAGCAGCGGCAGCAACTTTGACTTCAGGATATCGATATCCGGGTGCTGTATCTCGCCCTCTCCCCTCTTCAGCTCGAGTCTCCTGCCTTCCGCATTTACGGCTTCTATTGCAACAACTGTGTCGTGCATTCTGCCGAAACCGGTCGAAAGGAAACCGCCCGCATCATTGGACATGCACCCACCCACGGTGCACTTCCAGCCCTTGACGGGGAAAATGGGAACCATTTTACCGTATTTCTTGAGTTCAAGATTCAGTGCCTCTATTGTTATCCCCGCACTGGCAGTGACGAGGCCGTTTGCTATATCCAGCGCGAGGATTGAATTCATGTTGCGGCTGAAATCAAGAACGATACCGTTGCCAAGGGCTGCATCAGTCACGCTTGTTCCGGCACCCCTCGGAGTCACCGGTATCGAGTATCTGCGGCAGAACTGGAGAGTCTCGACGACGTCGTCCGTTCCCTCAGGTGCAATGACGGCCAGCGGCTCAATCTCGAAGTTTCCCGCATTTGTCGAATACGAGCTCGTCTCTATCGCCGAATCGGCGATCTTGCCCCTTATCTTTCCTTCGAGCTCGGCTCTGTGCCTCCTCCAGACCTCCTCGAATCCGCCAGATGTGAGAAGTGCCATTATTACAACTATAAACAAACAGTGGCGCGTATTTAAACAAATTCGACTCTGTCGCTTTTCCGCGGAACAAACGGTTTAATTGAAGCAGGCGGTTACGTCCATCTCCGGAGGCAATGGAATGGTAAGTGTAGGTGACAAAGCACCAGATTTCAAATTGAGAGCGGACGACGGCAAGGAATACAGTCTCGGATCGATGAAGGGCAAGAAGGTTGTCCTGTACTTCTATCCGAAGGACGACACGCCCGGATGCACCGTGGAAGCCTGCGGCTTCAGGGACGGCATATCAGCAATATCTGGAAAGAATGCCGTTGTCCTCGGCGTTAGCAGGGACACCGTCGATTCACACAAAAAGTTCAAGTCGAAGTACAGCCTCAATTTCCCTCTTCTTGCAGACACCGAATCGAAGGTATGCGAGGCATACGGTGTCCTCAAGGAAAAGACAATGTACGGCAACAAGTCAATCGGCATCGTCAGGAGCACATTTGTTATTGATGAAGCAGGCAAAATTGCAGGCGTCATTTCGCCCGTGAAACCGGACGGGCACGAGAAGGAAGTGCTTCAGTACCTGTGAAGTTGCAGGCGTCAGTCATCATCAAGGATGTGTCCCATTTTCCTTTTCTTGGTGCTGAGGTAACGGGAGTTGACCCTGTTGCCCTTGACTCTCAGGGGTTCCCTTCCCTTCACCTTCACGCCTAGTGCCTTCAGCTGGACTACCTTGTCGGGATTGTTTGTAAGGAGCACGATTGACTTCACGCCGAGGTCGCTGAGAATGTATGCAGCGCCGTCGTAGCTTCTCTCATCAGGCTCGAATCCAAGGAGCACATTTGCCGCGACCGTGTCTATGCCCTGATCCTGCATGTGGTAAGCCCTCACCTTGTTCAGCAGCCCAATTCCCCTTCCCTCCTGCCTGAGGTACAGTATTATTCCTCTCCCCTTCTTCTCAATGGCACGCATCGACTTCCTCAGCTGCTCGCCGCAGTCGCACCTGAGCGAACCGAGCGCATCGCCCGTGAGGCATTCGCTGTGGACCCTTACAAGCACATCCTCCCTTCCCCTGACGTCCCCCTTGATGATTGCAAGATGGTCCCTGCCTTCCACTGCATCCTCGTATGCTATGGCGCGGAAATTGCCGTATCGCGTAGGCAGCTTCGCCTCTACCGTCCTGATGAAGTCCCGTCTCTTCCCTGAAGCGCTTCCATTTCGGGCCCTTTTTGCCATCGGTCTTCTTCTCCCCTGTAACAGATGCGTGCAGCACTTAAGCCTGACGGATCTGCACATTCGGCAGGCCAGCTACTGGATTCAGTTTATTTATCCCCTCTATGTTTGACACCTGATACGATGGCGAGACAGGCAGTGTCCAGGAAGTCGCTTCTTTCCAAGCCGGTGAAGAGCATTGACCTCGAGGATGCGGACAGCATCACAAAACTTGTTGATGCGTTCAAGTCAGCCTCAATCCAGGCAAGGAACATCGGTAAGGCAGCCGAGGTATACGAAAACATGCTGACCGACGGCGACAGGCCTACTGTGATTATTGGCCTTTCCGGTGCGCTCATCGCCGCAGGGCTGAGGAAGGTCATCAGGGATCTTGTGGAAAGGGGACTCGTGGATGTCATTGTCTCGACGGGGGCTGTGCTGTACCAGGACATGTACCAGGCGAGGGGGTACAAGCATTACGTCGGCAGCCCATTTGCGGATGACGCGGTCCTCAGGGACATGGCCATCGACAGGATTTACGACACCTACGTGGATGAGCTGAAATTCGAGGAAACAGACAGGTACATCGCCTCTGCAATAGAGTCGATGGGTCCAGGCGTCTACTCCTCGAGGGAGGTAATGTCCGCCCTCTCTTCCAGGCTCAGGGACGAACAGTCCATACTCTACACTGCGCACAGGCGCGGCGTCCCTGTTTTCAGCCCGGCGCTGAACGACAGCTCAATCGGCATAGGCCTCACGCTGCTTCATTTCAGGCAGTTGGGGATGAAGGAAAGCTTTGTCCTCGATTCAATCAAGGACAATTACGAGCTTGTTGAAATAATACTTAAATCGAAAAAGACGGGTGTCATATACATTGGAGGCGGCACACCGAAGAACTGGATAAACGATGCAGAGGTCATGGCCGGATACGCCTTCAACACCGACATAAAGGGTCACAGTTACGCCCTGCAGCTTACAACCGACGTGCCACACTGGGGGGGCCTCAGCGGAAGCACCCTGGAGGAGGCGAGATCTTGGGGCAAGATACAGAAGAAGGCAACAACGGCAACGGCCTATGTCGAGGCCAGCGTGTCACTCCCTCTCATCGCTGGCTATGTGCTGGGGAAGAAACTTTACAGGGGAAGGAAGAGGCTGGCGTTCAAATGGGACAGGAACGGGAGTCTTGAGCTCTCGTGAGCACCTGAGTATCAGGCAAAGTTTATCTACACAGCCATTTTCATAATGTGATTGAGAAGTGAAGTATGGCAGGCAATGGTACAATAGACAAACCGATGGAAGTGACAGACGACACATTCAGCGAGACAATCAAGAAACACCCAATGGTGGTCGTTGACTGCTGGGCGGGATGGTGCCAGCCCTGCAAGATGATAGCACCCTCGGTGGAACAGCTGGCCAAGGAATTGAGCGGCAAGGTCGTCTTCGGGAAGCTGGACGTTGACGCAAACGCATCAACGCCTGCGGAATACGGCATAATGAGCATACCGACGCTACTTATTTTCAAGAACGGCAAGCATGTTGACACAATCATTGGCGCAGTCCCCAAGTCGATGATCAAGGATGCAATTGACAGACACATGTGAGAAACATGTGCAGGATGATGGGTGCAATTTCTTCGGGCAGCCTTCCGGTTGACGAGTTTGAACTGTTCGGCAGTTATGCCGTTTCGGAATGGTCGCCCAATGGAAAGGGGCATGCCGACGGCTGGGGCATATACACAAGCGACGGCGGGAGCGGCGGGTATGCGGGTCGCGACTCGTCCAGCGCTTATGGCAACCTGAGATTCCTTGCCTCTGCCGAGAAGCTGAGGGGAAAGCACGGAATTGCCATGGTCCACATAAGGAACGCCTCCTGCGGCACGGTCAGGACAGAAAATTCACATCCCTTTGTTCAGGGGAGGTACGCGCTCGCCCACAACGGCACAATCAGGTTCCCCAAGGGTTATGAGGATGTCACGGACAGCGAGCTGCTTTTCAGGCACATTCTCGACAAAACCCCGGCAATGGGGTTTCGCGATGCGCTCGTGGATGGAATAAACGCTGCAAGGGAAGCAGGCTTCTCCGGCCTTGTCCTGCTTGCAACAGACGGTGAGACGCTTTACGGCTTCAGGGATTACACTGAACTTCCTGATTACTATACACTCAGCTACTGCGGCATGGATGGCGGAGCAATGATATCGCAGGTCAGGAGCAACGGGCACGACTGGACTGACCTTCGGAAGGGGCAGCTACTTTCCGTTCGTTCTGACGGAACACTGCTTGTTGAAGAGCTGGCGTGAAGCTACTCCTTGGTTGGAAGCATTTCAAGCCCGAGATGCTTGTTCCTGTTCTCTTCCCGGCAGTGCATCTGCCAGGCGCGCTCAATGTGTTCGCAGGTTGCAAGTCTTTCGAACGCAGGGCAGTCGCAGAAAGTCCTGTCCTTGACTATGCTGACCGTCCTTATCCTGCCTGTGGACTCGGCCCTTATTGCATAGACGAAAATCCATTCGTCCCCTTTTCCCTTGATAGCCATCAATGTGCATCCCGACAACCATGATATCATTTCTCATTCTTAAGCCTTGTGAAGAAATGCCATTTTGTCATGCATCTGTCTGACGGTCATCCTCTCCGGAAGATGTGAACCACGCCGGCATGAAGGGGAACAGCTGCTCATCGTGCTCCTCGAGCGCGATGCTGTTTCCGTCCGTGTCGCGCAGCATGGCATATCTTCCCCAGAACGTTTCACCGATGGTGCCTTTTGCTATCGTGCCGTCTGCCCTCATGCCTATCTCTATTTCCTCGAAGACCGCTCCCCTTCCCTTCAGGGTGGTTACAGCCTCGTCCATGCCGGTGACTTCAAACTTCAGCTCCTGGCTGCCACTCGCCTGTCCGTATGAAATCTCAAGCGAAACTCCCCTGCAGTCAAGCACCACATACATTTCCTCTCTCCTCAGCGCCCTCAGGCCGAGAACATGCGAGTAGAAGTCACCGAGTCTGGACGGACTGGCGCTTCTGATTGTCATGACGGCAATGCAAAGATTCATGGAAGTGGAATCTCCCTGCGGGTTATCAACCATGCTTCGACACAATGTACCTATATTTTTATATCTTTGACATCGATTCGGTACGGATGTCGTTCGAAATTACGGTTGTTTCAAACACTCCTCTCACACCCCTTGGCGACATGGATGAGATACTCTCCATATTCCTCTCCCAGGTCGGTTACATTCCAGCTGGATACACACCTAGGAATGCGGCCGCGGATGTCGAGAGCAGCATTCCATTCAGGATATTCCGCGACTACTTTCTCAGGAAGCCCGACAGGGTCTGGCTAATAGACGAGATTGCCGCCGACATCGAGGCTACAAAGGCATCGGTGTACAGGCACATAAACAAGCTCAAGTCCCTCGACCTCCTGGAGGAGGGATACATCGACAGGAAGGGGAGCCAGAAGAAAGGGTACAGAATCAGGTACGGCAATCTCAGCAAGGCATGGAATTTCACAGAATCAAATGTCCAGGCGGCAATGGATTCATACAGGAAGACTGTGGATCACATCCAGCGTCTTTCGGAGGGATCAAAATGAACGAAGATGAGAACTACTCACTTGTGAAGGGGTCAGTCTACAGGGTCAGCAGCGCCGGTCCCGCCGACGCAGCGGTCGAAACGGAAGGCACGTTTATCGGTTATCAGCAGTTCGGCGAGGAGAGTGCCCTTGCCATGAGGATGACTGGAGACGGAAAGGCCGAATCCGTGAGGATAATACCGTGCAGCGCCGTGCTCTATGTAGATGTGATAAAGCAGGAGAAGGAAGCAAAGAAGCAGAAGGCAAAGCCAGAAAAGGTCGAATTCTACGGGTGAGTGCTTCACACTCCCGCACGCATCTGGATTGACATAGGTGGAATGGCAGGATGAGCGCCCAATGACTCGGAAAAGGCTTGGCGGGGCAGAGGTCGAGAGAGGGCCGAAAGGCCTCCGGGGATGGTCGCTGGAGGGAGGGAATCCAGCAGGACTTTTTGTTTTCCGCTGTTTGATGCACAGGCAAGTTTCTTAGTCTTATCACTCATAGAGCTGTTTGGATGATTGAGGAGCAATTCACAAAAGTAAAGACAATGGTCTTCCCCAGGGTGGTTCTTGCAGGCCATGGCGTGATCAGGAAGGTGGGCGATGTTGTCGTCGAACTGAAGCTGGGCAGAAAGGCACTGCTCGTCACGGGCGGAAGAACATCTGCAATAGCCGGCCGAAGAGTCGCCAAACTGCTGGAGAAATCGTCGAAGACGGTGCGAATAGAAGTCAGCGGCCAGGCCACTAAATCAAACCTTGATTCACTTGTGGAGAAGGCCAGGGAATTCGCACCCGATATTGTTCTTGGTGTTGGCGGAGGAAGCAAGATTGATCTGGCGAAGATGACAGCCAGGATTGTGGGCTCGGAATTTGTGAGCGTCCCTACATCCGCATCGCATGACGGCATATCATCCCCGAGGGCTTCAATAAAGGTTGACGGCATCAGCTCCTCGCTTGAGGGAGCCACGCCAATTGCGATTGTCGCCGACACGCAGGTAATTTCCCGCGCTCCGTACAGGATGCTTGCCGCAGGTTGCGCGGATGTGCTCAGCAATGCGAGTGCATTGAGGGACTGGGAGATTGCTGTAAAGGCAGGCAGGGAAAGCATGAGCACCACAGCCTACGCCCTGTCGAGCTATGCGGGCAACTCCGTCATGCAGGATGCGGGCCGAATCAGGAAGAACCACGAGACATCTACCTGGTTAGCCGTCAGGCCCATAATTGCGTCTGGACTTGCCATGGGGGTAGCCGGCTCTTCAAGGCCGGCCAGTGGCTCCGAGCATCTGTTCTCGCATGCACTGGACTCGATGCAGTCGGGCGGTGCAATGCATGGTGAGCAGTGTGGCGTCGGGGCAATAATGATGACAGCCTATCAGGGAGGCGACTGGAAGGGAATCAGGGAAGCGCTCAGGAAACTCGGATGCCCTACTGATGCGAAGGGCCTTGGAGTGGCGCCAGAGACGGTGGTGGAAGCGCTTCTCAGGGCAAAGTCGATGCGGGAAGACAGGTATACCATACTCGACAGCAAACCATTCACAAGGCAGTCGGCGATCAGGCTCGCCAGGAAGACAATGGTTATCTGACATGTGCGCCTGCATCCATCATGCTGCGGAAGCGCAGCATAATTCGATGTGGCGCCACCGGATGCAGTCTAATTCCCTGTTTGGACTGCAGGCAAATAAGCCGAGAGGGCAGGCCCGGATTTCAGCCTTGGGAGGAAATCGGGTCATCTGCGCCGGGCCCGGGTCACGAAGACACATTCATGTATTGGACAAGCAATAGCCACTTCCATGTCACGATCATTCTATCTGATTTCGGAAGGAGCTGGTTTTTGTGTCAGGCATCACACTAATAGGAGAGCATATAGCAAGTGTAGGTACGCAGTTTGTATTCAACGGCGGTGCACCTGAGTGCAGGGAGTGCAAACTCAAGATCGCGTGTCTTAATCTCGAACCCGGTCAGCATTACAGGGTGGTCGAGGTCAGGCCAAAGCATCATGACGAATGCGTCATTCACGAACAGGGAGTGCGCATTGTCAGGGTGGAGGAAATACGGAGTAGGATTGCAGTAAGGCGCAGGCAGGCGTTCGAGGGCTCAATCATAACAACCGACGAGAGGCGTTGCCACATTAAAAGCTGCCCCAACTACAGGCTGTGCTTCCCCCTTGGTGCAAAGAGGGGAAAATACAAGGTGCTCAAGGACCTCGGATCAGTCCAGTGCGCAATAGGCGAGGATCTCCGTCTGATAGAGGTCTGAAGGCACCGCGTGCATATCACTGCAGCATTTCGACAAGTACATTTTCGCCGTTGCGTACCGCAATGCCCATTGGCTGCATCACTATTCCATCCGCCTCTGAGATGCTCGTTATCGCACCCGATTCCTTGAAAACGGGATAGCATTTCTCGCCCCTGAGCCTGACAGGCAGCAGGTGGGCCATGCGCTCATCCGCTCTCTCTGCGCCGCAATAACGGGCGGCAACAATGCGATGGGCGCGAATTTCTGGAATGCCCGCCATCTTTCTTACCGAAGGCGCAACAAGATAGTGAGCGCCGAGGAAGGACGAGACTGGATGACCGGCAAGTCCGAATACCGGCTTTCCTTTCACGATGCCCAGCATTGTCGGTCTCCCTGGCCTTATCCGTACCCCGTGGAAGAGAAGCCTGCCCTCCTCCATGATCACGCCCGAAACAAAATCCCTCTGCCCGACGGAGCTGCCGCTGGCAAACACACATGCGTCATACTTCAGCGCATCGCGCAGGGACGACCTTATGGATTCCCTGTCATCAACTGCCGGCGGAAGCATTACCGCGTTTCCACCCGCTCTCTCTATTACAGAAGAGATTGTGTGAGAATTGACATCGTATATCTGTCCCCTGCGGGCCTTTTTTCCGAGGGGCGCTATCTCATCTCCCCCGGGTATCACTGCAACGACCGGTTTTCTGGTGACAGCAACATGCGTCATGCCTTGAGAGGCAAGCGCTCCCAACAGGCCAGTCGTCAGGACGCTGTCTCTTTCGGCAATGACTGCGCCTTTCCTTATGTCAACGCCCTTTTTCGAGACTTCCTCCCATCTCTGAACGCGGCGCCTGAATGAAATCATTCCATCCGCTTCGTCAGTGTGCTCGAACATGACCGACGCATCCGTGAGAT
>JAKAPY010000069.1:0-705 GCA_021811925.1 Thermoplasmata archaeon
GCAATCGCATCGATTGCGGTCATTGCATTTGTGCTGTGGAGAGGGCTGAAGGACATAACGCTCACAATATCGAATTCCCCGTCTGCCAAGACCGAAGTCCAGTCGAAGAGCGACACTGACTTCCTGCTTGAGTTCATGAAGGGATGAAAAAGCGCCTAATCGCTTTCCTCCCGCATTCATTAATTGAAATTGCCAAGCCTGGACTGGTCCATTATCCTTATCTCCTTGTGCTGGTGTTCTATGCCAAGCATCTCCATCAGCTCCATGGCGTTCTTTGCGGCCTTTGCACGGCCGTGGTTGTTGAAGTAAATCCTGGTAATGTCGCTCCTTTCCTCGATTGCCCTTATCCTCGGAACCCATTCCTCAAGCTGCCCCCTGGAGTAGAGGTAGTCGTATCTGTTTATCCTCAGGTCGTCATCGTCAGTCCTGCCGTACCATATGTCGCTGTTCCTGCCGTGGAACCTCACATATGCTGCCCTGGATGTAAGCATGGCAGTCGAGGGGAAGGCGGGGCTGTCCACTATCACCGCGGCGAAATCAGAAGAACCGGAAAGGTCCAGCGCCTCTCCCCTTAGTTCGCCTTTCTCGAGCCAGCTCCTGTTCCTGAACTCAACCGCATACTGAACATTGCCCATGCTTACCGCTTCCATCGTGCGGGCAAGCACCGCCATGTTCCCTGCCGTGAATCCGAATTGCGGCGATAGC
>JAKAPY010000069.1:715-8371 GCA_021811925.1 Thermoplasmata archaeon
TAGCTGAACGAGGACCGCGCCAAGCCTTCCTGCGTCTTGGAGCGGGGAGATGCAGTTCTGCCTGAATGCAGCAAAGTCGGAGGCTATCCCTGCCATGTCCCCCAGCTGCATCTTCGCGTGTGTGATAGTCCCGGGGAGCTTAAGCGAAAACTCAAACATGCCCGCATCCCTGGTCTTGCTTATCCATGCATCCACCGTACCGCGGGGAGGAAGGGAGTAGAAGGTGCTGTTCACCTCGGTAGTCCTGAAGTAGGTGGCATAGTAGCGCAGCCAGTCCGAATGGCGCTGAGCTAGCTCACGTGGATAGAACCGGTCTACCCAGTCGGTATAGGACCAGCCGCTGCAGCCGGTCAGTATCATTCTTGGTGAGTATTCCTGCTGAAGATAGTTAAGCCTTTACAGGACTTGGCCGGAAAAGCGCTGAATTGCTTATATCGGTGCACGGCAATTACCGATCGTCACCGGCCGGCAGTGACTGATATGTGATGTCATTCAGACGCCGGCGACTACAGTGCATCGTGAATGGGTCCCTCCTTGACCGGGGCGTGCTGTCCTTTGGATGACAGGAGACCAACCCCGGTGCACAACATCCCGGCATGGGTCAGGATCGGGAGTGCGCCAAGCGTTCTGTGAACGACTCTGTTAATGCCGGGACACATCCTGTCAGCTGAACATTGCCTGAGTCTGCTCGCGCATGAACTGCGTCAGGTAATAGAGCCCGCCGGCTCCCTTGCCAGTCGAACCGCTCATCTTCCATCCGACAAACGGCTGAGCACCCACCATTGCGCCGGTGGTTGCGCCCCCCTGCTTGTTCGAGTAGCTGACACCCGCCTGTATGCTGTTGAAGAACTCCTCCAGTTCCTTCGGGTCTCTGGAGAAAATGCCTGAAGTCAGGCCGTAATCGACAGAATTGGCAATTTCCAGACCCTCGTCTAGCGTGTCAATCTCGCCGACAACCAGGAAGGGCAGGAAGAGCTCTTCAGTGAAGAGCCTGTTGTCGAAAGCAACGCCGTCAACCACCGTCGGTTCAACGAAGTTGCCCCTTGCAAAGGCGCCTTCCTTCAGCACCCTGCCTCCGGCAAGTACCTTCCCCGACTCCTTCGCGTCGAGAACAGCTGTTTCGTATTTCGACACTGCTTCGGAAGTAATCAAGGGCCCGAGGTAAGTGTCCTTCAGTGTCGGGTCTCCGATCCTTATGGTCTTCGTGAATGCGACAAGCTTCTTCACAAACTCGTTCTTCAGTTTTGAGCTCACAAGCACTCTCGAGGCTGCGCTGCACTTCTGCCCGCCGTACCCGAATGCTGCCTTGGCCGTGCCTTCAACCGCCTTGTCAATATCCGCCTTCGCGGTGACAATGACCACATTCTTTCCTCCCAGTTCTGCTATGAATGGCCTGAATGTCTTCTCCGTGAACCTGCGCATTGAGCTCAACCCCACCTCCCTCGAACCAGTGAATGCAATGCCGGCTACCCCGCCGTTCGTCACAAGCTCGTTTCCGACCGTTCCGCCCGGGCCCGTTATGAAATTCAGGACGCCCGCAGGGAGTCCGGCCTCTCTGTAGATTTCATGCAGCATATATGAGAGCGTGGGAGTGGTGCTTGCCGGCTTGAGTACAGCCGTGTTTCCCGTGATAATCGCGCCAGTGCTCATCCCTGTGGAAATTGCCAGCGGGAAGTTGAATGGAGAAATGATGCCCCACACACCATACGGCTTGAGAACGCTCACATTGCTTTCGGCCGCGGATGATGAACCCATCTGCAGCCTGTAACCCTTGTTGATCGTCATCAGTTCGGAATAGTACCTCATGAAGTCGATTGCCTCGTCTACATCCGCAACCGATTCGTACCTGTTTTTGCCATTTTCAATCGACATGAGTGCGGCAAGCTCGAACTTCCTCCTCTCCGCTATTTCCGCGGCCCTCAGCACGACTGCCACCCTCTGCTTGTAATCCTTCCTGCTCCACTTGTCGAACGAGGCCGAGGCCGCCTCGACCGCCAGTGCTACCTCCTTTTTTGAGCTGTTCTGGAATGCTCCAACAACCACATTCCTGTCGGAAGGAGATATGACATCAAAGGTGCCGGAAGATGTCACACCCTTTCCGCCTATGAAAAGCGTGTGGGAAGCCCCCAGTCCCTTCCTCACATTCGCGACAGCCTGGTCGTACCTTGAATGGAATTCATTTTCCTTGCCTGCATTCTTCATCTTTGAAAAGGTGTTCTCATTTTCAAATGTCATTGTCGCACATCCTTCTGCATTGCCCCTTAATTCATTACAGTTTCTCTTTTTTCCTGTTTTCCGCCCTTTCGGGTCCGGAATAGGAACTCTTGCCAGGGGGGAGAGCCGAGACAACATCGTCCTTTGTGACGCCCAGCCTGGAAGCAAGCTCTGCGGCGATTGTCTCCTTCGTCTTGTCTCCCGGGACAAGCCTGTAGTAGAAGTCTGAGTTTGCGGCCAGCGTCCTCACGCGCGCACACTGCAGCCTCTTCTCGCCCGAATAGTCCACAATACCCAGTCCAAGTTCCAGATTCAGCTTGTTGAAGTAGTTTCTTTTTCCGCGAATAATGAAAGCTCCCCTGGGCAGGAATTCACCTGATTCCGGCGTCTTGCTCACCTGGTCAGGCATGACCCAGTATGCCGATGCCGCGCCTATCTGGGCATTCCATGCCCTGGAGAAACAGAGCGCAAACGAGCACGCCTCCTCAAGCGTGCCTTCCAGGCTGCCCTCCGCCCACTTTACAACAACGCTCGGGGCACCATAGACATCTGCATGCGCGTATCTGTCGTGGTCAGACATGTGTTTTGAAACTAGGCTGTCGTTGCTTCTGGCATCCCTGCCTGCGATCACAAGAGTTCCGTCGCTGCTGACGAACCACCTGTAGCCGTCGAACCAGAACTTCTTGCCTTTCTTCCTTATCTCGGGCGCCTTTGCCTTCTGCACGCCCTGTCCTTTCCTCGATGAAATCTCCTCGAGTGCCTCCTCTGCCCTCTTTACCTTCCTGTCCAGTTCCTTGGCCGTGTCGTAGATGGAGGACGCTACCCTGTTTATGTCATCGGAAGGGTTGAACGTTATTTCCACATCTTCAATTTTCAGTGTGCATGTGCCATCCCTGTTCCTCGTGTATGGTCTGGTAGCCTGATTGCCTGTTTTCATCGAACCAAGCATTGAACGAAAGCCTTCGTAGTCTGCGTATATCGAATCTGCGAACTCCCGCGTGACAGCCATTTCATGCCTGAACCTGCCTATGGCCTCCTTCTGCTTCTCGACAAGCTTTGCCGTCCTCGCTTCCTCAGGAGCCGTTTCCTCGACAGGCCTGTTTCTTATAAATTCAAGAACGCACTCGCTCAATGAACCGAATTTCTTCTTCTCAAAGTGATCGAAGACAGTGAACGGCACAGGAGTGAACTGGACAGCCTTTCCTTCGGCATAGTAGACCACCGGCTCGGGCGCGGAGGCTGCCCCTGAAGTGATTTCGACTATTGCGTTGCGAATTGCCTCCCAATCGGCCCGGCTGACTTGCTCCGGTCTAGCCTCATACTTCACTCCGGTCCTTGTGCACACTTCCTCTGCAAGATCCCCCCCAAGGCCGATAACAGTTGCAAGCGTCCTCACGACGTCTCCCTTTGAATTCATTACGGTCGAAAGGAAATCGTCAAAACCTGCCCTCAGGACGTCAAACCTCAGTGAAGGAAGGCTGTACTGCGAACCCGGAAAAACCTCATGTCCTTTTCTCTTCTCATATCTGCCGGCCGAGACAACTTTCCCGGATTCAACCAGAATGAAATTGCCTTTGCCCATGAGCTCTATTGAAGCAATCATCCCTTCGGGCCTGGAGAATTCGAGCGTTATCAGCCTGTCGAACCCGTGTTGCCTTACCTCCTTCACCCTGGAGTTGTCAAGCCTTCTGCGTACGGTCGAAGCCAAGGGCCCTATCGCCTCTCCCTCGCCCTTTTCGAGCGGATCGCTCAGAAACACAAACAGCTGGTCATAGACAACAAGTTCCTTCTTTCCACTTTCAGTGCTGAAGCGGACAGAAAACGGATTTCCGCCAAATGCCTTGTCAACGTATCCCCCGACAAGCGCCGACATTTCCCCCCTGAGGGAGAGCACATCGAGGGAAGTCATCGAATTCTTCTTCTTTTCCACACAGATCGCCAAATGATTTGCGTACTGGTATACGATTATTTGCCGGGACTCGTGCCAGAATCTCCGAAAATTTAATAGGCTTGTTGAAGTTGCCCTTCTTTGCGCCACTGTAGCTTAGTGGTAGCGCATAGTGCGCCCCTAAATAGCGACGCCTTGGTATGGTTCACAAAAAGGCGTAGGTCGAGGGTTCAACTCCCTCCAGTGGCTTCACCGTTCAGTTTCAGATCGCCTGAGAAAACGGGTTTTCCATAGTGGTGGTAGCCCGTGATGCAATCTGATTTAAGAACCGGAGGCGCTTAACATCCGTGCCAGACGCTCGACTCGTCAAGCAAACAGCCCCGCAATTCCCGTATGAGTGATTTGTATGGAAGTCAACGGTTTCAGATTCATTGTTTTCAGGAGAGGATTGGAACACTTCTTTTCCCCGCCGTTTGACACGATATCAAAGCCGGAGGAAGCGGTACTCAAGTCATATCCCTACAACATAACCCACCTGACACTTCCGCTGAACATCGAGGAGGCAAGGAAGGAATTTGAGGACTGGAAGAACGAGGGCATTTTGCAGCGGCTTCCCGATGAAGCAGTTTTTGTCATTGAACAGAGATTCGTGCACGGTGGCCTAATGCTGAGAAGGGTTGGCGTCCTCTGTCTCGTCAGGGTATTCCCGCTGGCAGGTGACATAAAGCCTCATGAACTCACGTTTCCAGGACCGCGAAAAGGAAGACACAACCTGATGGCGGCCCTTGGCTGTCAGCCTGAACCGATATTCCTCATAACCCCTGCGAGGGAGCTGTCTCCATCACTGGAAGAGATACTTCGGTCCGGAAAGAAGATGATGGACTTCGAAGAACCCGCAGGTGTGACAAACACAATTTATGTTGCAGCATCGCAAGATTCCGTCGGGAGGCTTAAGAATGCGCTTGAAGGGGAAAGCGCAATTGTTGCAGACGGACATCACAGGCTCGCTGCGGTGAGGGAAATAGCCGGGGAGCATTCAGCGCAGGGTGATCCGAGCTGGAACTACGTTCTCGCCTACGTGACTTCCACGGAGGGCGACGCGCTGCTGATCGGCGGTATACACCGGGTGGTGAGGGCGACCCCCGGCAGGGAATTCTCCATCTCGGACATCAGCGAATACTTCGATATTGCAGTCTCTCCCCCCGGCACTGGCAAGAGAGCAATTGTGGTATACGACGGCAGGATGAGGTACGCCACACCCAACAGGGCCGCTCTTTCGCTTGAGGAGAAAATCGACTTCAGCATCGCGCCTGATGTGGTCAACAGTTTAATTTTCAGGAAATGCCTCAAAATGACCGAAGCCGAAATTGAGTCTCTGGTCACTTACACTCATGATGCAGATTTCGCCAGGAGTGCAGTGGATGAGGGCAGCGCTTCTTTTTCCATCCTTCTCCCGGATTGGGACCCGGAGGAGTTTGCAAGGAAGGTATCTGGCGGGCAGCTACTTCCGCAGAAATCCACATTCTTCTATCCAAAAGTCCCTTCCGGCATAGCTCTCTTTGAGCCTGGAATGGGACAAAGCGGCTGATTCCAGCCACCTGTCTTTTCCAGGGGCAATTCAGGGCTGGCTTTGCTCCGCACTTGATACAATCAGCTGGTGCCGACATTTTCGACCTTTGACGCATTCTCACTGATCCATGGCCCTGTTTTAACCGAAAATGGGCTATCCATTGTTTTCCAGACAATCAATAAAAAGCTTTTTAGTGCTGAACGCATCGAGAAACTGAACACACAATGGAAGAGTCTCTAGCCCGCAAATCGCTGCTGAGCACGGTGATGAACCTCCTCGGGGCCGTCATAGCCTATGCAGGTTTCTTCTTCATAGCGAGGCTGTGGCCCGGCGGGCCCGTCGCCGGTGAGACAATCATAGGTCTGATTACATTCAGCACCGGATACGTTTCCGTCTTCCTGCCTGTGTCCAGGTTGGGATTTGTCACCGCTCATACAAAGAAGGTGTCAGAGGGGGCAGACCTTGCGGAGTGCAATGGCGCTTTCATGCTGTTTACAGCGGTCCTTACCGTTGCAATGATTGCCATGGTGTTCGCGTCCCTTTTCCTGTGGGTATACCTCTTCCACAGGGGGTTCCAGTCACAGAACGAGGTCGCGGCGATCTGGATAATGCTTGGATACACCGTATTGGTTGCCGTGTCAGGCATCCCCGTAACGACATTCAATGCCAGACGGGAGATCATGAAGGGGCAGCTCGGGACCTTCATGGGGCACATAGTAAGGGTCATTGCCATCATTGTTGTAGTTGTCGCGAGCCTGGCGTCCCTTGACATAATATGGGCATACTTCCTTGGCGCGCTCGCCTCCCTCATAACTTCAATTGTCTACTTCAGGAACTACCCGATAAAGTGGCCAAGCAAAAGCATAATAGGCGAATACAGGAAATTCGCAGACCCGCTTTTCTTCCCGTCTCTGATTTCACCACTCCCGATCAGTCTCGCCCCCGTGCTGATTGAACTCTTCTGGTACAGCGATTTCTCCGCTACAGGTTATTTCGGCTCTGCATACAGGATAGTCGTTGTCCTGGCCACGCTGGGAACAAGCGTGGGGAGTGTCATCTTCCCCAAGCTTTCCGAGCTGCACAGCCAGGGCAAGGGGACGGAGATAATTGAACGGACGGCAAACTCCGAGAAGCTGCTCTCGTTTGTTCTTGCACCATTCACATTATTTGTCGTCATCTATGCAAGCGGCGTGATTTACGTGCTTCTGGCTAAGAACTTCCTGCCTGCTGTCCCGACAATGATGGCTCTCGCCATTTACATCTATATTCTTGGCGTTACTTCACCGAAGAGCAGCCTTATCCCCGCCCTCAACAGGCCTCGCCTATCGGGCGCAATATCCATCATGTCCTCGATTGTGACAATTGCGCTCCTCTTCATACTAATACCGACATCGATTTTCAAATTCAAGCTTTTCGGGCTCAAGGAATACGGCGCTGCGATAGCGCTCGCAGCCGGCGCGGCCATTGCATACGTCGCAACAAACTACTACTCAAACAGAATAGCGGGGACAAAATTCGAATACAGGCTGCTGGCATATCCCGTGGTGTCCATCGTCGCATGCCTTGCATTCATGCCGCTCACATCCGTTTTTCCTGTCCTTGAATGGACATGGTACATAGGGCTGATGTTTGCCCTCGCCTCTGTATTGCTTTATGTGCTTCTCTGCCTCGTGCTGCGAATCATAAAAATGGACGACATAAAGCTGCTCGTGGATTCTGTCAATCCCTTTGCCATGCACCGTTACATAGCATCCGAGCTCTCCACAACATTCCAGGACGAGATCAAGTGAAACTGCGCTGCATTGCTGGTCAATTTGCTCAGAAATATTCCCAGACAGTTTCTTCTTCAAGCCCCAGCCTTTTCACCCACTCCACAGCCGCGTTGAGGCATTCGGTCGGAACAAGCAGTCTGTAGTCATGGCCCTCCGCCTTCACCATCACGAGCGAAGAAAGGCGCTCTTCCGCTTCAATGGAATGGAGTGAC
>JAKAPY010000070.1 GCA_021811925.1 Thermoplasmata archaeon
CAAAGGGGATGCCGACTGTAACACTCGGAGTCAAGGGTCTGCTATATGTGCAGCTGGAGGAGACCACCGGGAAGACCGATTTGCATTCATCGCTCGCTGGGGTAGCGCCGAACGCTGCCTGGAACATTGTTCATGCGCTTAACACGATTTACGACGGGAAGAGGGTGCTTTTCAAGGGATTCTACGACGACGTGAGGAAGCTGAACAGCGAAGAACGAAAGCTGCTGAGAGACTACCCTCTTGACCCTGCCGAGATGAAAAGGTCGTACGGCGTGAAGAGGCTCAGGGCTTCGACGAAGCAGGCGCTGGCTAAGGCGCTTCTTGCAGAACCCACATGCAACATAGATGGTTTCCTTTCAGGTTATGTGGCCGATGGGCCGAAGACGGTCACGCCGCGGAAGGCAATGGCAAAGATTGACTTCAGGCTGGTCCCCGACCAGGACCCTGCAAAACTCTACTCGCAGCTCAGGAAGCATCTGAAGCAGGTCGGGTTTGAGGGAAAGGTGTCGGAATTCGGATTTGAGCATCCCGTCCGGACATCCGTAAGGAGCAGGCTCGCCTCATCCATGATATCCTCAGCCCGGGAAACGTACGGCAAGAAACCGGTGGTGCTCATCAACGGCGCAGGCACGCAGCCCATGAGCGTCTTCACAAAAACTCTCGGAATACCTGACGGCGTGAGTGCGATAGGAGTCGGGGACAACAGGTCCATGCCGCATGCGCCAAACGAGAGCGTGGATGTGGAAAAATACTATCTCGCAATTGAGCACACAAGCAATTTCCTGCTCGCGTTGGGCGGCGGAAGCTAGTCGCGCGGGGGCATCATTTCAGGTCCGCGTTCACTATCGCCCCGTCCCTGACCGTCGGGACAACCTCGAACCTGTTCAGCCTTGAGCAGAACTCGATATCTGGTTCATCGCCGACTTCTATTATCTTTGCCGCCGACTTTGTGCTGCGGAGCATCTGGACAAAGTCCTCATCCCTTACTCCCCTGAACGAAAGGTATGCGGACGCAGCAGCTTCGCTCATCTTCACGGAGGCGCCGGTAGCGACAATTTCATTGATGAGTGCACCCCCGCCCAGTTCGTCCTCAAGCGCGTAAATCTTGTCTACGTATCCGCTGCAGAGGACTGAGAGTCTTTCATCCCTTCCCCCGTTCATGACTGCTATGAATCTTGCAACCGCACCCGCATTGAGGAAGGATGATGTGAAAATAGTGTACTTCGCATTCTGTTCCTCCTTCACCTTCAACGCTTTCGAAATCGCCTGTGTGCCCGCTGAACTCCGGTGTATCACCGTCTTGCCGTTGAAATCAACATTTTCCGCATTTGTGAAAATCCTTGATGGCGAGTTGCCGAATGCAAAACCGGGAGGCATTTTTCCCCTGTCTTCGCCCACCGCTATGTACTCGGGGTTCTTCTCCTTCATCTGCAGCGCCTCCTCGACAAGGGCTACGGGTATTATCCTTGCAACCCCCTTGTCAAGAAGCGTGGGTATTATGCTCGTCGCCCTGAAGGCATCGACTATCACGAGATATTCGCTCATCCGGGACACGATGGCGCTCCCCGAATACCACTTCAGGTCAACATTGAGAGTCACCGCCTCACCTTCCCTTTCTGGCAAGCTGGCCTATTTCGCCGGGGCTGAATGTGCCCTCTTCTGTTATTATCGAAGTCACATAACGGGAGGGGGTGACGTCGAAGACGGGGTTCCTTGCCCTCTCCCCTTTTCCTGCCACCCTGACTTCCCTGAATGAGACGACCTCCTCCTCCTTCCTCTCCTCTATCTTTATCCCGGACCCGTTACCGATTGAAAAATCGAAGGTGGATATCGGAGCCGCGACATAGAAAGGCACGCCGTTCTCCTTCGCAACAACCGCCTTCTCATAGGTGCCTATTTTGTTTGCAAAGTCGCCATTGGCTGCAATCCTGTCAGCACCCACTATCACGCTGTCGACGTCGTTCTTCAGGAAATGGCCTGCGGCGTTGTCGGCTATTATGGCATGAGGTATCGACTCGTTTGTCAGCTCCCACGCCGTGAGCCTGCTGCCCTGGAGCCATGGCCTTGTCTCATCAACGTAAACAAAAACCTTCTTTCCCTGGTCCCTTGCAATGCGTATAGGCGCCAGGGCGGTGCCGATGTCGACCGTTGCAAGGGCGCCGGCGTTGCAGTGAGTGAGTATCGAGTCGCCGTCCTTTATGAATCTCGCTCCCTCCTCGCCTATGCGCCTGCACTTTGCCACTATATCCTCAGTGTACTTCTCCGCCGCCTCCATTGGTCCCAGGCCGGGTCCCATTTCCACCATCCAGTTTATGGCATAGAAGAGGTCATTTGCCGTGGGCCTTGTTGCCCTCAGGACCTGTTCCGCCTTTCCCAGATCCTCCTTCTGGACCATTGCCAGCGCCATGCCGTAGGCGGCAGCGCAGCCGATGGCGGGTGCGCCCCTCACAACCATTTCCCTTATTGCAAAAGCAATTTCAGCATACCCGGACGCACTGTATATTTCGAGTTTATCGGGCAGCTTCCTCTGGTCAATGAAATGTATCTTGCCGGCCTCGTGCCACACCGCAACCATTTCGGTTGGTTTGCCATCAACAATTACGCGCATCTGGAAATCAGCCGGCTGGAAAAATCAGAGTAACCTTATTACCTTTTTCAGTCTGGAAGGTGAAACAGTCTTCTTCATCGAAGACACAAGGCTTCGGTAGTAGGAAAGCTGATTCTTTGCATCGACAAGGGATAATTTGAGCTCAGACTCGCTCAGTTCAAGCTCCTGGAGCTGGTTCCTGACCTTCTCTATTTCCAGGACAAGCCTTGTACGCTTCATTGATGGGTTGATGATGCTGACCATTGCCCGCTACACCATCCCGGAAGCTTCTTTGAATTCGGTTGGTCGCTCTTCTTCCAGCACGTTGAGCGTCAACTCGAGGGATCTCAGCTTTTCCCTGAGGTCCGATTTCATGGATTGAACTTCCTTCAACCTTGACTCGATTGAGGACGTGGTTTGCTCCCACCGTCGAAGTTCTTTCAGCGTCTCAAGCACACTTACCGTGTTCAAAGCTCTACCTCCCCCTTCTTCTGCATCGGCGTATTTAACCTTAACGCACGTTTTGTTCATTAATTTTGAAAAATGGATAACAGGATCGACACAGTTTGTCAAGGCAGCCGCAGGACGCTTTACGGCCACCTGAATGGTAGCATTATAGACCCAACCCGAGTCGTGCGGTGCATGGCAAGCAGGCTGACAGGAACAGCCGATCTCCCGCTGCATACGGGAAAGGCACCGGCCTGGCTGTTCGGCAGAATGAGGGAACTCGGCGGCTCCATAGCAGAGCTCATGGTCGATGAGCTGGGGCCAGCCCAGACAATCAGCCGGCTCTCCGACCCGTTCTGGTTTCAGGCCCTTGCCTGCATGCTAGGTTTTGACTGGCACTCGAGCGGGACAACAACTGTCACCCTGGCTGCAATGAAGGAGGGAATGGCTGAAAGAGGGCTGCCGGTCCATATCGTGGGCGGCAAGGGAAGGGCATCCAGGTCCATCGAAGAGCAGCTCTCGGACATAAAGTCGGAATGCATCTCAAACAGGATTGATGAGCTCACAAGGATAAGCAGGCTGTCGGCCAAGGTGGATGGGGTCGCCGTCCAGGATGGCTACGAAATATACCACCACGCGCTGATACTCGACGAGCAGGGCACATGGGCAGTAATCCAGCAGGGAATGAACGAGGGCACCGGCTACGCCAGAAGGTACCATTGGGAGTCCTGCGAGCGCAGGCCGATGGTGAATGAGCCGCACAGCGCCATTGTTGGAAGGCACGAACCAATTGTGAGGGATTTCACCGCAGGGGATGGAGAGGAGATGAGAAGGGATATTGTGGAGATTGCAGTCGGAAGGAAGGAAGACTGGTACAACGGCATGATTCTCTCAAGAGATGAGCACCAGTCTCTCCTCGATGACTTTTCCGGGACCGTGACAAAGAGGCTGAAGCTGGACTGGTCGGCGAACTGGGGCATCCTCAGGGACAGCATAAGGAGAATACTGGAAATTCAACCATCCAACTTCGAGGAGCTGCTTCTTGTGAAGGGAGTAGGGAAGAAGACTCTGCTTGCCATTGCAATGGCCGCGAATCTTGTATATGGCGATGAGCCAAGCTGGAGGGATCCTGTGCTGTATTCCTTCGCAGTTGGTGGAAAGGATGGCATCCCTTACCCTGTCAACACACGGCGCATGGAGCAGACGGCTGAAATAATCAGGCAGGCCGTGGAGAGTGCAAGGATTTCCGACAACGGGAGGAAGAAAGCGCTGCAGGACCTTTCCTCATTTTTCAGGCGCGGCAGGGAGCTCGCACTCGGCGGCTGCCAGAATGCATAATTCCCGGCTGCCTATTCCTCGGGGGGTTTGACCTTGTCGAATCTCCATAGCAGGAGCAGGTCGTAGATTGCCTTCAGCACGCCGCCGAATATGAATGGCAGGCCAAGGGGGGTGAACTGAAGCATTGCGCCTGATATCCATGGGCTTGAGGATGTTGCCACGCTCCTTCCGATACCCGTGATGGCCGCAGCCTGCGGCCTTTCCGCTTCCGAAGTGACCGACATCACATAGGACTGTCTCGGCGGAACATCCATCTGCGACATTGTCTGGCGCATCAGCAGAATTGCGACTGCTACCGCAAACGTCGGCGCGAATGCAATCAGCAGGAGCAGTATGTTCGAGGGCAGGTGCGTGAACACCATTGTCCTTACAACCCCTATCCTGCCCGCGATAATTGGAGTGAGCATCAGCGAAATTGCAATAACCAGATTCACGGCGGCGAAGACGTACGAAAGGGAGTTGAGCGTGGCACCGAATCTCAAATGAAACCAGTACGCAATGACGCTCTGCAGCACAAGGCCCCCGGCAAATGCATCTATTGCAAAGAGCAAGGTCAGTTCCCTGATGATCGACCTGCTGCGCGTGCTGAGTGAACGGTAATCAAGCAGCTTGGCGGACTCGTGTTCCTTCCCGATGCCGGGTATTGTGGAATAGATGACAGCATTCGCAATCAGGCACAGCACATAAACAATAAGAAGGCCCCTGAAGCCCCCAATGCCCGCACCGAACAGCTGGTACAGCCATGAAGATGCAAATACACCCAGTGCCACCGCGAGGTAACCGGTTGTGTTGTAGACGGCGAATGTCCTGTTTCTGTTTGCAGCGCTCACATAGTTTGGCAGGAGCGACTGCTCAAGCGGAAGAAAAACACTTATGTCGCTCCCGCCCAGGCTGAAGTTCGCGAAGAATGAAAAAGGGATCATGAGCAGGAAGCTGTTGCTGAACGCCACTCCCGCGGCAGCAACGGACACCACGATTGTGAAAGAGAGGAGCGAAAGCTTTCTTCCAAGCCTCCTTACCCTGTAGGAAATGAGGAAGAGAAGAAAGGTGGTGCCAATCATGACGACACTGAAGATTGCACCTATTTCCACAGGCCCGATGCCTATGAAACTCAGGTATGTCGGGAATGAAACAACTATGAGCCCGATGCCAAAGCCCCTCAGCGACTTGGCGGAGAATATCTTCCACGACTGGATCCTGTTTTCGTCCACTCTATCTCCCAACCGGGATCGCACGACAGATTAATATCAAACGCCGCATGATGTATAGAAACATGAGGGTCAGCGTTACACCTGAATTTTCGCTTGATGAGGGTTCCTCATTCGCCGGCGGACTGGGCGTGCTTGAGGGAGACAAATTCTATGCGGCGGCGCGACTGGGCATGGAATACACAGTCATCACACCCTTCTACAGCAGGGGATACGTCGACTATGACTTCAACAGGGGAATGGCCGTACCGGTGGACAGCCCTTATCCGCCCGAATTTCTCGCAGGGCTCGAGGAGAAACCTGGAAGCGTTACAATAGGCGGACGGGAGGTGGCAACCGCATACAGGGTTTTCACAAAAGGGAAGGCGAAGGCGGTTTTCATCGACACCGTGTCGCCCGCGTGGGCGAGAAGGCTGAACGAGCATCTCTACGAGCACACGGACACAGACCTTTCCTTCAACAGATACGTCCTCCTTGCAGAGGGTGCCATAGACTATCTGTCGAGGTATGAGAAGGGAGTGGAGGGCATTGACATGCAGGAGGCATACACGACGCTGCTTGCAATAAGCCCGAACCTGCACAAGCTGGGCAGTCCAAAACTAAGATTTGTGATACACACACCCGGCCCATGGGGGCACCCGTCTTTCCCGGCCAGGAACTTCAAGGCGCAGTACGGTTTTGATTTCCTCTATGAAAAGGTGTATCTGACGGATCTTGGCCTTGCAACCGCAGAAAATGTGTTCTGCGTCTCAAAGAAACACCACGATATCACTGCAAAGGTAATGCCGCACTTCGCCGACAAGATCGGTTACGTGACAAATGGCATCGAAATACCAAGATGGAGAGATGCCAAGCTGGCGACAATGGACAGGAAGGAATTCGGCGCATTCAAGGAAAAGAAGAGAAGGGAACTGCTCAGGCACATGGGCATCAGGAGAGACGGCATGGTGCTTGCCTGGAACAGAAGGATTGTCACGTACAAGCGGCCGGACTTCATGCAGAGGTTCATTGAGGAGAATGGCGACGACGACCTCATCTTCATACTCGCCGGAAAAGCGCATCCCCAGGATCTTGTCAACAGGGAGATCATGGAACAGCTGAGGGCTCTTGCGGACAAAAAGAAGAATGTGTACTACACACCTTCATACAACATCGAGCTTTCGAAGAAGATCGTGAGCGGCGCGGATCTTATGGTTTTCACCCCGTTCAGCGGCTGGGAATCATCCGGCACTTCCTTCATGAAGGGAATGGCGAACGGAACCCCGCCGATAACCTCGAGGGACGGATCTGTGGTGGAGTTTGTCAGGGACGGTTACAACGGATGGCTGTTCGGCAAGGATTTGAGGGGACTTGTCCAGTTTGATTCAAAAGAGGGCATTGAGATAAGCAGGAAGGATTACGCCGAGTTCTCAACCAAACTGCTGAAGGTAATCGAGATGTGGAGGAACAGGCGTGAAAAGTTTGTTGATGTTGCGCTCAACTCCATGAATACACCTGGTTTCGACATGGACAGGGTAATGAAATCATATTTCCCCGACAGCTTGAAAAAGAATGCATAGGTCGCAGTTGGCAGCCCGTCGGGCGAATAGGTCGAATTCGATATAGATAAATAGCCCCCCGATTTAGCTACCGGCACATGGCTTCGCACAACTACTCCATCAGCGTTATGCTGCTGCTTGACCTCGGAAAGGGGCTTACCGTTTACGACCTGTCCAAGTTACTGGGACGGTTCGACACCAAGGTGTCCAATGGGACCATCATACCGCTGATGAACAGGCTGATGGAACTGGAGTATGTGACGTTCACAAAGTCGGGCCGCAGGAAGATCTACAGGCTGACAGCCAAGGGAAAGAAGTACGTCGCCTCTGTGAAGAAAATCAGGGAGGGGATCAAGAGGAATGCCCTCACCACAATTCTGGGCACAAATGCAGTCTACCTCGATCTTCTCGCTAACGTGGATGACATCAGCACACTCGAGCAGGTTCTCGAAAGGATAGGCGGCGGCATGATGCAGCTCCTGGGCACGGCATTCAGGCTGGAAAAGGAAGGGAACAAGAAGAAGCTGATGGAGCTCGAATCGTCGCTGCAAAAGCTGCTGGAGGCATTCGGGTGAGCACTGCCACAGCCGATGCCGGCCAGGGGCCGAATGCATACGGCGGCGTTTCGGTAAGGCATGAAAAGGCCGGCATGACCATCGGCATCATGGCGTTCATGGGCCTGCTTGTGACATATGTCGAAACCATGATAACGCCAGCGCTCCCGATACTTGTCAACTTCTTCTCCACAAACTACGACCAGCTCTCGTGGGTCATTACAGCCTATGTGATTTCGGGCACCATATCTGCCGCAATATTCGGCAGGCTGGCCGACATATACGGCAAGAAGAAGATATTCCTGGTGCTTGCAACAGGATACACCATTGCCGTATCATTCGGCGGCTTCGCCCAGACCCTTCCTGAACTGATAGCGATAAGGGCTGTGCAGGGACTGGGCATGGGCATGTTCCCTGTGGCATTCGCACTGCTCAACGACCAGCTGCCGAAGAGGGAACTCGCTCTTGCCCAGGGAATTGTTTCGGCCACATTTGCCGGCGGGGCGGCGATCGGCCTGGTCATTGGCGCATGGATAACCCAGAACTATGGATGGCAGTGGTCGTACCACTCCGCAATACCCGTTTCAATCGGGCTGGTTGTCGTTTCGTACATTGTCCTCCACGACGAGTCGCTCAGGAAGGAACAGAGCATCGAC
>JAKAPY010000071.1 GCA_021811925.1 Thermoplasmata archaeon
CCGATCTGTGAATCCTCTTCTCGAGAGTATTCCTTTCGACCACCAGCGCTGCACCCTCGTATGACGCCCTCACCGCATCAGGCAAATGGTTTGTGTAACCCGGCTCCCTCATCACAATCTGTACCGTCCCCTTGCCCGCGTAGTTCAGATACTTCAGAGGTTCGTCCGTGACTATTACAACGGGCAGGTTGGATGTCGCCGTGAGAAGCGAAAGGAATTCCTTCTCGCTTTCCTGCATGAACGGCAATTCCAAAACGGCCACAGAACCGAAACCAATGGAGTGAAGCGAAAGCGCGTAAGAAAGCGGCGAAAGAGAAGAAGCCCTCATGCCGGGGATGGACGAAATGCAGTCTATGTCATGCCTGTACTTTGCCTCGTCCTCTGTGACAACATGGACCTGCAGTTCCGGTCTGTTGGCTGAAACCATACAATGTCAAATTTCACACTTTTGCTTATAATTGTTTCTTTCATTGTTGCTCCGCGCGGAACTCAGCCTGCCGATGAGAGCTCATGGCCAGGAGGCAGGCCCTCCGAACAGGGAGTTCATCCTCCTCCTGCAGGGAGCAAGCTCCCCGGTGCAAACAGTACTGACTGGACAAAATCAAGCCATGCATGCTGGCTGCCAGCTGCACCAGAACGCGAACTACCAGTTGGCACCCGCAAGTGATAAGAACGCTTTGACATTCATATTGTGCGATGAAAGGGAAAATACTGATGCACATGGGCCCGTCAGTCGGGAATTACAGGGTAACACTTGCAGGCGTTACAGAAAACGTTGGGTTTGCTTCGCCCGAATTCATTTCGGTGATGAGAGAAAGCCTGGACGGAGTCGGTGAAGTGATGGGGGCCGGAAGCGACTACATGCCTTTCATTATTCCCGGCAGCGGCACAGCCGCAATGGAAAGCACCGTCACATTTCTGCGGAAAGGGGACAGGGTGCTTGTCCTCAGCAACGGCGTGTTTGGGGACAGATGGTCGCGCATATTCGAAAGATACCCCGTGAAGGTGGATTATCTAAATGCAAGGGCGGGCGAGACCGTCCTGCCCGAAGATGCACGAAAACTCGCTTCGGTTAACAAATACAGATTAACGGTGATGACACATGTGGAAACGAGCACAGGCGTCAGGGCGCCGGTGCGTGAACTCATTCAGAGTGTCAGGGCGTCGTCCGAAATAGTGGCAGTGGACGGTGTTGCAAGCGTCGGTGGAGAGAATGTAAGCGCAGAAGAATGGGATGCGGACATCGTTCTGACAGCCAGCCAGAAAGCAATAGGCGCACCCCCTGGCCTCGGACTTCTTGTTGTCAGAAAGAGCCTTCTCGGGGTCGCCGGCAATGACAGGATATCAAGCTTCTTCCTCGACCTGAACAACTGGGCTCCAGTAATGCAGGGGATGCTCGACATGAAAGGCGGATACTTCGCAACGCCTCCAATTTCCACAATCTTTTCGCTGAGGGAAGCCTTCAGGCTGGCTAAGGAGGAGGGACTACTGAAGCGCATAGAAAGGCATGCCTCGGCTGCGGGAGAAATAAGAAGTGGCGTCCAGGAGCTGGGTCTGGGCATCGTGGCGAAGGATGGATTGAGAAGCAACACTGTCACGGGTGTAAAGCTAGATGGAATAGATGCGGCAGAGTTTGTAAGAAGGTGCGCCGACAGGGGAGTCGAATTCGCTACTGGTGTGCATCCCGAATTGAAGGGGAGGTACTTCAGGATAGGACACATGGGCTGGGTGACTGAAATCGATGTGACCGCGGCGCTTGGAGTGATAAAACAGGTTCTGCACGAAATGCATTGATGCATAGCGCTTAAACTTCGCGAACGGTACACCTACCGAATGCGGAGACGGGTGAATGCCCGATACATCATGACGGGAGCGACCTAACATGGAAGTCAATCCTGAACTTGAATGGGTCTGCCGGATGCGGAAGGCGTAGAGGATGAATTTTCTCACCGTTCCGTCTCCGCGAAACTGTTTATAGAAAGTTCCAGATCACAGGCACATGTCAACCTTCCCTAGCAGAGAGTGGGCTGAACAATATGTCAGTGCGCTTAATTCAAACGAGGCATACCGGGATGCGGGCAGGACATGGGAAGGGGACATTATTCTTGCCGTTGAGAAGGATGACACGCACAGTGAGAACTGGTATCTCTACCTGGACCTTTATCACGGGCAGTGCAGGAAATACGACACATTCGAAGAGGACCGTATGCTGCCTGGTGCCGAGTTCATATACAGCGGTCCGTTTGCTAACTGGAAAAGGCTCATAAACGGCGAGATCGAGCCCATACAGGGACTTCTGACAGGCAAGTTCAAACTGAGGGGGCCAATGATGAAGGTGATGCGTTACAGCCGGGCGGCGAAGGAAATGGTAAATACGGCAAAACTCGTTGACACACAGTTCTGACCAGAGGTGGCATTCGATGGAAAACCTTCCTGCATATGGCAGTTTTATCGGCGGCAAATGGGACTACGAGGGTGAGTCTCGCCCTGTTGTGAGCCCCGGCGATGGTTCAATTATTGCCACAGTCGTTGATGCCGACAGGCACAAGACGGGGGAGGCCGTGGAGTCTGCGCAAAAGGCATTCGATGTCACCTGGCAACATTTTTCTCTGACAAGAAGGAAGAGGATTCTCGCAGCTCTCGCCTCCTCCATGCAGGAGCGGTCTGAGGAGTTCGCGTCACTTGAGTCGATGAATACGGGTAAGGTCATCAGGCAGAGTGCATTCATGGATGTGCCGCTTGCAATTGAATGCATAAACTACTACGCGGGTCTGAAGGTCAGATTCAGGAGAAGGCTGAATCACCCCGAGTTTCCAGGCACCAGGGGTGTGGTGGAACACCTCCCAATGGGGGTGGTTGGTGCAATCGCACCCTGGAACGTTCCCCTTCTCATGGCCGTGTGGAAGACAATACCCGCACTTCTCGCGGGCAACACAGTCGTTCTCAAGCCTTCCCACCATACGCCGGTCACCGCATTTGAGTTCGCCAGGCAGGCAAAAAGGGCAGGGCTGCCGGACGGAGTTCTCAACGTGGTCACAGGCAGCGGTGAAGAAGTCGGCAGGGCACTCTGCGAGGACAGGAGGGTAAGCATGCTCAGCTTCACCGGTTCTACAGAGACGGGGAAGCGAGTTCTTTCGTCAGCCTCGGGCACGATAAAGAAAGTCACGCTTGAACTTGGGGGAAAGTCCCCGAACATAGTTTTTGCGGATGCACCGCTGGAAAGGGCGGTGAAAGGGGTGCTTTTCGGCATCTACCTGAACTCCGGGCAGCTGTGCGAATCAGGCAGCAGGCTTCTTGTCGAGTCAAGCATAAAGGAAAGGTTCCTTGATGAACTGCGCAAGCGTGCTGATTCGATGAGATGTGGCAACCCGATGGACATGGACACGGACATAAGCGCAATAACGACTTCCGCGCAGAGGGTGAAGATACGTGACATGGTCGATGATGCCGTTTCCAAAGGAGCCAATGCCTGTTTCAGGAAACAGATCGACGGGTCTGTTCCTCCCCACGGGCTCTTCTACCCACCCACAATACTTACCGGTGTGACTGAGGAAATGAGGATAGCGAGGCATGAAACATTCGGCCCCGTCCTGGCCTGCATGGACTTTGAGGACGAGGAGGAGGCCACTGCAATGGCGAACGACTCCAACTACGGCCTGGCGGGAGGAGTTTGGTCAGGTGACGAGAAGAAGGCGATGAGGGTAGCGAAACGGATACGTGCAGGCACCGTATGGATCAATGACTACCACATGCTGTCTGCAGCCGCCCCGCGGGGCGGGTTCAAGGAAAGCGGTATCGGCAGGGAGCTGGGAATCGAGGGGCTGATGGAATTCACCCAGACAAGGCACCTGTTCATAGGTGACAGTTCGGGGTCGCTGGACGATATAGCGTACGGACTTGTCGTACCAGACAGGTGACCCAAGCCGGAGAAGGGATTCCAAGCAACGTTTTATAGACAGTATTCATCTTAACATGCATGCCCAGTTACAACACACTAGAAGGCCTGGTAAGCAAGCTCAACGCCTCGGACGCGGTGAAGAGCCAGCTCAAGGGGGAAAAGAAAATTGTACAGTTCCTCACAGACAGCGACAAGTTCGTTCTGCTCATACGAGAAGACGGGAGCGCGGAACTCAAGCCCGGAGCCGAGAGCCTGCCAACGGTGACACTCACTGCGACAGAAGCAATCATGAACGACATACTTACAGGTAAGCTGAACGGTGTTCAGGCTTTTATCACGGGAAAACTGAAGCTCTCAGGCAACATAATGGCAGCCCAGAAACTTGTGTCCGCGCTTGAAAAGGCGAAATAGGACAAGAATGATGCGGCGGGGTGTCTTAAATGCAGAAGGTCACTGTAATCGGTGCAGGTGAAATGGGTCATGGCATAGCGGAGGTTTTTGCGCTAAACGGCTACGAGGTAAGCATCGCGGATGTACAGCAGAAGTACATCGACTCGGGCCTGGAAAGGATTCGGACAAGCCTCTCCAGGCTTGTCAAAAAGGGCGACATCACAGAGGAGAAGATGAAGGGCATAATGGAAAATATGCATACGTTCACCGACATTTCGAAGTCAGTCGAAGGGGCCGACATTGTCATTGAGGCTGTGCCTGAAATACCTGAACTCAAGGGAAAGGTGTTTGCCCAGATAGACGGTTCGGCACCGCCCCATGCAATTTTCGGCAGCAACACGTCAAACATAAGGATAACAGATATTGCAAGGAACGTGCGCGATCCGTCCAGGGTAGTGGGCGTGCATTTCTTTAATCCGGCAGTCGTGATGAAGCTTGTCGAGATCGTCCAGGGAGAAAGCACAAGCAACGAAACTGTTGAGAGTGTCAGAAAGGTAATCTCGGGCCTCAACAAGACGCCTGTAATAGTCAGGAAGGACACCCCTGGTTTCATTGTCAACAGGATCAATGCTGCCGAGCTTCTCTTCTTCGGGCTGCTGCAGGACAAGCATGTCGCCACACCCGAGGAGGTTGATGCATTCGCAAGATCGCAGGGCCTCCCAATGGGCCCTTACGAGCTCATCGACTTTGTAGGGGTGGATGTTGTCAAGAACTCGCTTGACTACTACGCGACTGAGCTTTCAGAGGAGTACGGGAAGTGCAGCATATTCAAGGAACTCGTCGGCCAGAACAGGCTTGGGAAGAAGACCGGAAGGGGCTTCTACGACTGGAGCGGAGGCAGACCGGCTATTGACAACTCGAAGGCGGCAAGCAACCTGTCCCTCATGGACATACTCGCACTTGAGATAAACGAGGCGGTCAAGCTGATAGAGGATGGAGTTGCCTCGCCCGAGGAGATAGACACGGCAGTGAGACTTGGCATGAACAGGCCCTTCGGGCCGGTATCCGTGGCTAAAAGCCTCACAAATGCGGAAGTAAGGGATACCCTGGAAAAGCTGTCCGGACAGTTCGCCACGAAGCTTTTCGCGCCCGCTCATGCAATCAGCGAAGGGAAGATGAGGGAAGCGGTGGACGGCAGGCTTGCGGTGGAGGTGCATGGTGAGACGAAGCGAGCCGTTCCAGGCGAGGAGAAGAAGGGCACGCTGCTGATCGAGGAATTCGGGCATGTTGCACGCATCACAATAAACAGGCCGAAGTACAACATGATCAGTTCCGATGTCCTGACGGACCTGGACAATGCGATAAGCAGCCTCTGGGACAGGAAGGAAATAAGGGTTGTTGTGGTGACGGGCAGCGGACCCAATTTCTCATCGGGTGCTGAGCTCTCAACATTCATTGCCGGCGCCCCGGAGTTCATGGAATATGCAAGGAAGGGCGAGAGGACGCTCAGGCGGCTTTCGGAAATGCCGAAGGTCACTATAGCGGCGCTGAAGGGATACGTGCTCGGAGGCGCTCTCGAACTTTCACTTGCTTGTGACATTCGTGTTTCTTCGGAGGATGCAAAAATTGCCTTCCCCGAGGTAACAAGGGGACTCATACCCGCCTGGGGAGGGACGCAGATGCTTACAAAAATGATAGGACAGTCCAGGGCACTGAACATGATTGTGACCGCAGAGAGGATCACTGCTGCCCAGGCGCTTGAATACGGCATAGTGACACATATATTCAGGGATGTTGACTCGGCATCGCTTGAATTTGCGAAGAGCATTGCGACAACTGCAGCACCCCTCGCGACCGTCCTCGCCAAACGGCTTGTGAACAGGGCCGCAGAGGGTGCATCCGACATAGGACTCGAGATGGAATCGATCGCCGCCGGGATGCTTTTCAACACCGAGGACCTCAGGGAAGGGATTGGCGCCTTCCTGCAGAAGAGGAAGGCTGAGTTCAAGGGGAAGTGACTCGCATGGAGGAGGTGTTCATTGTCGACTATCTGCGAAGTGCTTTCTCAAGATCCAGGCCGGCCCAGCCTGAGAAGGATGTGTTCAACAGCCTCAGGATGGATGATGTGCTTGGTCAGCTGATCAAGACGGTTGTGGGCAGGTCGCCGATAAAAGCATCCGAGATAGGCGATGTCATTACCGGATGTGCACTCCAGGTCGATGAGAACTGGCTGTACGGCGGAAGGCACCCTTTGCTGCTTGCCGGGTTGCCGGTCGAGGTGCCATCCGCTGCGATAGACAGGGCATGCTCGTCATCGATGAATGCAATCATGATGGGTGCGCTCGAGATAAGGGATGGTTATTCAGACATAGTCCTCGCGGGCGGTTTTGAGCACATGACGCACGTCCCTATGTCAAACAACCAGCACATATCGCCCAACATGAGGCTTATGCTCAGGCCGGAGTACCTGAGGTACCAGATGAGCGTCGGTTATTCGATGGGCTTGACAGCTGAGAAACTGGCGGTGGAAAGCGGCATAACAAGGGACGAGATGGACAGGTTTTCACTGAGGAGTCATGCGCTTGCGTCGGATGCACTGGACAGTGGCTGGTTCAAGAACGAGATCATGCCCGTTGCAGTCGAGCAGAATGGAAGCAAGATCATCGACATGGACCAGAGCATAAGGCACGACACAACAATTGAACAGATGAGACAGCTCCCGCCAGTTTTCAAGCAGGACGGTGTAATAACGGCAGGCAACTCTGCGCCGCTGAACGCGGGTGCCTCGCTTGTCATGCTCATGTCGGGAAGGAAGGTCAGGGAAAGCGGCATGAAGCCCATGGCCAGGATAGCTAGCATGGGATGGGCGGGAGTCGAACCAAGCCTCATGGGCAAGGGCCCTGTTCCGGCATCGTTGAAGGCGCTTGGCAGAGTGGGCATGAAAGCGGACGACATCGACCTGTGGGAAATCAACGAGGCTTTTGCAATTGTTGCGCTCTACGCAATGAAGGAGCTCGGCATAGATGACAGCAGGGTCAATATACACGGCGGGGGCGTTGCCATAGGGCATCCGCTGGGCGCAAGCGGCTCGCGCATCACGGGGACGCTCGCACGGGAACTGGACGAAAAAGGGAAGGAGAAGGGGATAGCGACGCTCTGCGTCGGTGGCGGACAGGGATTTTCAATGCTTCTTGAGAGGGCTTGATCATGGATTTCGAACTGCCTGAAGATGTTGCTGCCATGAGGAAGAAGGCAAGGGAATTTGCGTTAAGGGAATTCACTCCCGACGTCGCTTCCATGTATGACCGTGAGGAAACGTATCCGGACGACATAAGGCGGAAGGCGTTCAGCGAGGGATTCCTTGATATGAGCAACCCATGGGGAATGCTCGTGGCCATGGAGGAGTTCTGCAGGGTGGATGCAGGGCTCGGCCTTTCTGCAATAGTCCCCGCTTTCGGGAGCGAGGTGCTGATGCTCTTTGGCAACGAGGAGCAGAAAAAGAAATACCTTGACCCGGTACTGAAAGGCGAAAAGATAAGCGGTTTTGCAATAACCGACTCGGGAGCAGGGAGCGACGTTGCGGGCATAAGCGCAACGCTCCAGAAGGACGGTGACGGAAACTACTCGCTGAACGGCCAGAAGACTTTCATTACAAACGGTGCCATAGCCGATCACTTCTACCTTCTAGCCAGATCCTCGCCAGCACCCGCCGACAAGAGGCACCGGGGACTGACAATGGTGATAGTCGAGTCGAAGATGCCCGGTTTCACCGCGACCCAGCTGAAGGGGAAGCTCGGAATGAGGGCGACGAACACCGCGGAACTGAGCTTCAGCAACGTACGGATACCTGCGGAGAACGTTATAGGGGAGGAGGGGAGGGCATTCTACTACGTGATGACCTTCTTCAACATATCACGGATATATGTCGCCGCACAGGCGCTGGGGATAGCCCAGGGGGCGTTTGACAGGCTCAGGGCTT
>JAKAPY010000072.1 GCA_021811925.1 Thermoplasmata archaeon
TAGGCCTTCCAGTATCTTGCGCCGTTGTACCACGTCCATATGATATTCGCCCTCGCCCGTGCCTCGAAGTCGTCCTTGGGCTTGAAATTCATCGGAAAACCGGGACACAGCTTGTTTATGCACATTCCGCAGACTATGTTGTGCCTGTTTTCGTCAAAGGCTATTGTGTTAAGCAGGCATCTCACTGCCGTATTCTCCTTCAGTTCGTGCGCCTTTACAACGGCGTAGGAGAAGACGGGATTTGCATTGTCGAAGGTGGAAAGAAGCGCCCACCAGTAGGCCATCGCAAGCCTTTCCTTGTTGTCGAGCCCTGTCACGATTTCGTCGAGTCTTGCCCAGTTCAGCTTTTCCTCGTCCCACTGTTCCTTCTTTGACCTGGAATAGAGCCTCCACTCCAGGTCGTTTCTGAAGTCCCAGTCCGCGGGGTAAATGTTGTTTGGCGGGAATTCGGGCAGCTCTATCTTGTCCGGTCCACCGCTTTCATTCATGTTGGTTTGGGATAGTGCACTGTCGATTATTTAAGAATGGGCAGATGGTGGAAGGGTTGAGCTGCGCGGGCACAGGCGCCCGATGGATGTGTCCTTGTGCATCGGAAAAGCTGAACGGCTAAAGTTTGCTATACTGTTAGATATATGAATTCGGTTCAAGTGGCTGGTGATTCGGCATGGCTGGAACAGTCGAAATGGAGACAAGGGGGAGTACGGGCATAATCCGTCTCAACAGGCCCGCAAAGTTGAATGCGATCAATATGGAAATGGTGAAGGACCTGGTCGAGGCATTTGATTCATTCGACAGGGACGACGCTGTCCGCACCGTTATAGTAACGGGCAACGGCAAGGCATTTTCAGCGGGTGCAGATGTCGTCGAGATGTCTCACATGTCCATAGAAGAGGTGGCAAGGGGCGGGCACATGCCGCTGTGGACAAGATTAAGGAGCTTCAGGAAGCCGGTGATTGCAGCCCTCAACGGAATAACCGCTGGTGGCGGCCTTGAACTCGCCATGGCGTGTGACATTGCAGTCGCCTCAAGAAGTGCAATGCTCGGGCAGACCGAAACCAATCTTGGCATAATGCCAGGCGCGGGCGGAACACAGAGACTCACAAGGGCCGTGGGGAAGCAGAAGGCGATGGAGATGGTCCTGACGGGGAAGCTCCTGTCCGCCGATGAGGCAGCCCGGTGCGGTCTCATACTCAGGGCTGTCGATGATGGGAATCTCATGGATGAGGCTGTATCCATCTCGGTGGCTATGGGTTCAAAGCCGCAATTCGCTCTCGAGCTTTCAAAAGAAAGCATAAATGCAGCCTTCGAGACGACGCTTCAGCAGGGCCTTGAATTCGAACGCAGGGACTTTTATCTCTCCCTGGGAAGCGAGGAAGGAAGGGAGGGCATCACCGCATTTGTGGAGAAGAGGAAACCGGAGTGGAAGTGATGAGTCTAGTGGAAACGGAAATGAAGGGCCAAACGGCCGTCCTCAGGCTCAACAGGCCCGGGAAGCTCAACGCTCTCAACGAACAGATGAGGCTTGAGCTCTTGGCAAAACTGCAGGGTGCCAATTCGGACGAAGCGGTCAGGTGCATTGTGCTGACGGGCGAGGGCAAGGGTTTCTGCGTCGGCGCAGACCTTGATTCAATCAAGGAGGATCTTGGCGCTGACCTGTCAAGCACATTCCACCCTCTGCTCAACGAGATAAGGTTCGGGCCAAAGATATTCATCAGCGCTGTCAACGGTGTTGCCGCCGGGGCGGGCATCAGCCTCGCGCTTTCCGCCGACGTTAGGTATTGCTCCCGCGGCGCCAGGTTCATCACTGCCTTTCACAAGATCGGCCTTGCCCCGGACACCGGCCTTTCCTTTCTTCTGCCAAGACTTATGCCAGCCGGGAAGGCGATGGAGCTGCTGCTCTCCGGCGGTGAACTGGACAGTGAGGAAGCTTCCGCGCTGGGTCTCTTCCGATCCGTGGATGACCCCTTAGGCGAGGCCCTGAAGAAGGCATCGGAACTGTCCGGTGGCCCGTACTTGTCATACCAGCAGAGCAAGAGGCTGATAAACAGGTCTATTTTCTGCGAATCCCAGCCCTTCCTTGCCCTGGAGGCGGAAGTCCAGGGGAATCTCGGCCGGTCCGGGGATTTTGAGGAAGGAAAGAAGGCCTTCGGAGAGAAGAGACGCCCTTCATTCCGCGGCAAATGAGCCTCATTGCACCATTCCGGCTGCGTCCACGCTGCTGCATCTGTGTTGCTCTCTATTTCTGACACCCGGCTGAAACGTATTAATATCGGAAACCGATATCGATGACCGTTATTATTATCGGGAGAATGCTTTATGGATGAAATGACACGCTTCCTGGAACGTGGCCTTTTCAGGCCCTATGTGCTCTGGATTTGCTCAAAGTCACCAATTTCGGGGACGGATTTCCTGAACGTGGAAAGGATGCATGACCATGTGCTGAGCCCCGGAAAGCTGTACCCAGTTTTGCACCAGCTCATGGTTGACGGCCTTCTGGAAGAGGAAGTGAGGATTGAGCATGGAAAGGTACACAAGTACTACACGACGACCTCAAAGGGAAGGGAGTCGCTTGAACTGCTCAAATCAGATCTTGGCCCTCCAATGAAGAACTTCCTGATGGACTGGCTAATCCCGCCGGGAAAGCGTGCAAGTGCCTGAGAAACGTTTTGTGAAGTTTCCTGAAGTTGTAAAATGTTCTATAGCAAGAGCGAAGGTAAGAAATCGGGAAGGTTGGCACGCCTCCTGAGACTTGTCGCATTCATGGGCCCGGCGCTGATCGTCAGCGTTGCCTATCAGGACCCCGGCAATTTTGCCAGCGACATTGAGTCCGGTGCGCTCACAGGCTATACGCTTCTCTGGGTCGTCTGGCTGTCGGGGCTGATGGCCATGGTCCTTCAGTACCTCTCCGGCAAGCTCGGGATAGCGACGGGCAAGTCGCTTCCGGAGCTCGTCCGCGCATCACTCGCGAAGCCTTACCTTGTCCTGCCATACTGGCTGGGGGCGGAGGCCGCTTCGGCGGCAGTGGATCTTGCCGAATTCCTTGGCACCGTGATTGCACTCCACCTGATTTTCGGCATGGCATATCTCGAGGCATCGTTTATAGGTGTTTTCGACGTTTTCCTGCTGATTTACCTTCAACGCTGGGGATTCAGGAGGGTGGAGCAGGCATTCTTCCTGTTTGTCGGAATGATTGGAATAGGATACGTGTATGAGCTTCTGATCGTAAAGCCGGACATGGGGACTGTTGCCACAAACTCGTTCGTGCCCTCGCTCAATGCTCAGCTTGCTGTTTTTGCAGTCTCGATTATAGGTGCGACGGTCATGCCGCATGTGCTATTCCTGCACTCGGACCTCACAAGGAAGAAGCTGAAGACGGGGTCTCTGGAGGAAAAGAGGGAGCTTCTGAGATACCACCGCATAGATACAATCGTCTTCCTGACTGCGGCGTCTATCGTGAACGCGTGCATACTTATCATGGCCGCAGCAGCTTTTCACGCGAGGAATCTAACCTTTGCCACGACAATCGACGTTGCTTACCACACCCTCAGGCCACTCTTCGGAAACGCGGCCGCCTATGTCTTCGTCGCCACGCTCCTCGCATCTGGTTTATCCTCATCCACAACAGGCACAATCGCGGGGCAGTCCATTATGGAGGGCATGCTTGGAAGGAAGATCAACCCGTGGCTCAGAAGGATAGTCACAAGGGTCATCAACGTCTTCCCCACAACCGTTGCAATACTTATTGGCCTGAATCCGTTCTTTGTTCTCTTCTACAGCCAGGTTGTTCTAAGCATAATGATACCGCTGCCCATGATACCGTTAATCTACTATTCGTCAAGGAAGAAGTTCATGGGTGATTTTGTCAACAGGAAGTATATCACTGTCATAGCGGTTGTTTTCGCATCCGTGATTCTGGGCTTCAATATATTCTATCTCCTGACGGCTTAGGACGGCATCAGGCAGGGCGCACTGCCGCACGCGAATTGCGCGTGGGCCCCAAGGGGCGAAATGCCCGCGTTCCTCAACCCATCCGTCTGCATGGTCATATGACTTTGAAAAAGAACAGAAGCGCCACCACTACCAGAATTAAGATGACTGCGACAATCACAACGACGGGGTCGATACCCTTTTTCTTCTGCGTATTCTGTTGCTGCAGTGCCATGTCCTCTTCAGTCATCGGCTCGATGCCGATGAGCCTGTCGAGTTCATCCACCCATTCGTCAAGCGCATCCTTCTTTTCCGGTGCTTCCTGCGGCGGCTCCCGGGCCTCTGAGGAACTCATTTGGGAACTCTCTCCCAATCTTTGAGGAATCTATCGAGGCCGGTGTCCGTGAGCGGGTGCTTCAGCATCCATTTGAGAACAGAAAAGGGAATTGTTGCAATGTGCGCCCCAAGCTTGGCCGCCTGAATGACATGGATCGGATGCCGAACGCTTGCAACCAGGACCTCCGTCCTGTAGCTGTAGTGGGAATACATGGTGACTATGTCCCCTATTATCTGCATCCCCTCGTTTCCAACATCGTCGAGCCTCCCGATGAAGGGGCTCACGAATGTTGCACCCGCCTTTGCTGCGAGAAGCGCCTGGTTTGGGGAAAACACGAGTGTCACATTTGTCCTGATTGCCTCTGAAGAAAGTGTTTTCGTTGCCTTGATGCCTTCAGAAGTCATCGGCACCTTGACCACGATTCTCCTGTTTATCTTGGCGAGCGCCCGTCCCTCTTTCAGCATGCCTTCGCACTCGGTGCTAACGACCTCCGCATTGACCGGACCGTCAACTATTTTGCAGACTTCCCTGAGAACATCCTCGAATTTCCTTCCCTCTTTTGAAACAAGGGATGGATTCGTTGTCACGCCGTCTATTACTCCCCAGTTCCATGCCTCACGTATCTCATCAATGTTGGCCGTATCGAGAAAAAGCTTCATCATCTCATCCTCTTCTTTGTGTCTACAGTCCTGGCGGCTGCCATTGCAATCTTCTCCGCCGAAAGACCGTACTTGGCAAGCAGCTCACCCGCTTCCCCGGATTCACCGAATGTGTCCATTGTCCCGATCTTTGTCACAGGAACAGGATAGTGTGCTGCAACCGCGGAACACACCGCGTCCCCCAGCCCGTTTATAATGTTGTGCTCTTCAACCGTGACAATTGCACCGGTGTCCCTTGCGCACCTGTCCACCATGCCGTTGTCAAGTGGTTTTATCGTGCTCATGTTGACCACCGAAGCGCTTATTCCTTCTGTTTCAAGCTGCTTTGCAGCCGCAAGGCAGGCTTGGACAAGCTGCCCGCAGCCTATGAGCGTCACGTCGGCGCCCTCCCTGAGCATCGATGCCCGGCCTATGGCGAAATCACTTCCTTCATCGGAGATGGGAGGCACATCTGCCCGTCCGAATCTCATGTACGCTGGCCCGTTGAAAGATGCAAGTGCGTGCGTCGCCTGATAGGTCTCACGCGCATCTGCCGGGACGACCACCGTCATATTTGGCAGGCCACGCATCAGTCCGACATCCTCGAGCATCTGGTGCGTCGCGCCGTCCGGACCGACTGAAAGTCCTGCATGGCTCGCCACGATCTTGACATTTGTTTTCGGATATGCGATCGACTGCCTGATCTGGTTGTATGTCAGCCCCGTGAGGAAGACCGCAAATGAGGATGCAAAAACAAGCTTGCCGGCCATTGCAAGTCCCGCTGCGGTCGTAATCATGTTTGCTTCGGAGACACCGCAGTTGAAGAAGCGCTCAGGGTATGCTTTGCCGAATTCAACAGTGCGTGTCGATACGGACAGGTCGGCGTCGAGAACGACGATGTTCCTGTTCTTCGAGCCGAGCTCGACAAGAGCCCTCCCGTATTCCTTGCGCTGGCTTTCCATCTTGACCGCCGCCGGACTCATTAACTCCCGCTCCCTGCTTCAAGTTCAGCAAGCGCCTTGACAGTCTCTTCCTTGTTAGGTGCCTTGCCATGGAATGCAACGTTGTTCTCCATGAAAGATACTCCCTTTCCCTTGACTGTATTGGCAATTATGGCTGTCGGCTTTCCCTTAACCTTGAGTGATGTTTCGTATGCTTCGACAATCTGCTTCATGCTGTGCCCATCAATGACAACTACGTTCCAGCCGAATGCCCGCCATTTCTCTTCCAGAGGACTTGTGTCAAGGATATCCTTTGTGAAACCGTCGTTCTGTATACCGTTTCTGTCCACGTAGATGGTAATGTTGTCAAGCTTGCGGAATGCGGCAAACATGGCAGCCTCCCAGGTTTGTCCCTCGTCGTTTTCCCCATCGCTGAGCAATGCCACGATTCTCTGGCTTCTGCCATCGAGCCTGTATGAAAGTGCAAAACCGTTCGCGATCGAAAGTCCCTGGCCTAGTGACCCCGTTGAAACCTCGACACCCGGGACATCAGTGTGCGCATGTCCCTGTATCCTGCTGCCCATCTTTCGCAGAGTCATCAGTTCCTCCTTCGAGAAGTAGCCTGCTTCGGCCAAGACGGAATAATAGCCAGGAGCGGCGTGACCCTTGCTGAGTATGAATATGTCGCGTCCGTCCCATTTAGGGTTCTGCGGGTCGTGCTTCAGCAGCCTGAAATAAAGGGCGGTCAGAATATCGGCGGAGGAAAGCGATCCGCCTGGGTGGCCGGAGCCTGCCGCATTTGTCACCCTTATGATATCCTTCCTGACCTCTCGGGCAATTCTTTCCAGCTCCTCATAAGTCCTGTTCCTGGGGAGGGGTTCGAACAAGGAATTCCACACCTGATTTGTTGCGAACATATACACGTATTTAATCTTTTTAAGAAGTTGGCCAACCTGGGCAACAAAAACTGCTGCCTCCGGCCGATCAGCTATCAGGTTCCATTGAAGACAGCCTTGCCCTCGAGCACGAGCCTGATTGCCTCCGGGTATGCCTTCAGCTCCACATCGTGCACCCTTTCGGCGAGATCCCTGACAGTATCTCCTTTCTTCACAGGGACTGACGCCTGCAGAATGACCGGACCTGTGTCAATGCCCTCGGTGACAAAGTGCACACTGCAACCGCTCTGTTGTGCACCGCTCTTCAGTACCGCTTCATGGACCCTGTCACCGTACATTCCTCTGCCCCCGAAGGAGGGGAGCAGTGCCGGGTGCGTGTTGAGAATTCTCCCGGTGAAATGCCTGACAGTCCGCGCATCAAGTATCCTGAGATATCCCGCAAGGCAGATAAGGTCGGGCGAAAGCGACACGAGCATCTCGTACAGCATCTCGTCGTACTGCTTCTGCCCCGATTTTCTGAAGTCAAGCGCAATCGCCTCTATTCCATGCCTGGACGCCCTGGTCAGCGCGTAGGCGTCCGGTCTGCTAGAAATCACGGCGGCTATTGTGGCATCAAGCTCTCCCCTGTCTATCGACCCGATTATTGCCTGCAGGGTTGTTCCATTTCCGGACACCAGCACACAAAGTCTGTGCATGGCTCCTGCTCAGCTCTCGACCCGGGGTGCCAGAAGGTATCTGACATGTCCGTTTCCGTTGGCTATATCGAACTCAAGCTTCACAGGGTAGTTGTTCCCCAGGTTCAGCCTGACTTCGCTGCCGCTTGAAATTGCCTTGGCCATATTTGAGAAGTAATCCAGGGGGAAGAGGCTCCTCACCTTTCCCTTTGCCTCGAGCGAAATTAGCTTTTCCTTGGGAAGCCTGTAGTCCACCGAATCCGAATCTCCCTCCGAACTCATTTCAAAGGAGCTTTCGTCTGCCACAAGAGCAATATGATCAGAAACGCTCTCCGACGCCTTTATGCCGTAGTTGAGTTCCTCCGCCTTGAGCTTCATGGCAGTGGGCAGTTCAATGTTTGGCACCTTGGGGTCGGACATTCCTGCAGTGTCGACAAGGCTCATGCGCCTGGTCACATCCCCTATCTTCATTACGAGCTGGTTTTTGTCCTCATTGTGCTCTATCTTGATTACATCACCCGAGTGCGCCAGCTTCAGTATTTCCTTGAGCTTTTCTATATCTATACCAAGCTCCGTCTCCTCTCCTTCGTAGCTTTCGAACGCATCCTTTCCGAGCGTCAGCTCTATCATCGCTACGTGCGCAGGGTCCACCGCCTTGAGCGATATGCCGTCTGCATCCACATTGAACTTGGCTTCATCCACTAGCGTGGAAACGACATCAACAATCTGTTTGAGGATGTCTGCTTTTGCGCTGGCTTTCAACATTTAGAACTCCGGATCGGTGTAAAAGGC
>JAKAPY010000073.1 GCA_021811925.1 Thermoplasmata archaeon
CGGAAGAAGATAGATTCGGCTGAAGAGAGCATCAGGGATATCAATCCAACAGTCAAGGTTGTGAAGTTCGAGGAAAGGATGACTTCCGACAACGCTCTCGACATCATAAAGAACTTCGATATAGTGGTAGACGGGACCGACAACTTCCCTACAAGGTACCTAGTCAATGACGCATGCGTTCTACTCGGGAAGACGAGCGTCTATGGCTCGATATACAGGTTTGAGGGCCAGGTATCTGTTTTTGATGCAAAGAAGGGTCCATGCTACAGGTGCCTGTACGAGAGCCCGCCGCCACCCGGCCTCGTGCCTTCATGTGCGGAAGGGGGCGTTGTCGGGGTACTGCCCGGCATTATAGGGACAATACAGGCGATGGAAGCAATAAAGCTAATACTCGGGGAAGGCGAGCCGCTGATAGGCAGGCTCCTCCTGTTCGATGCAATGAAGATGAAGTTCAAGGAGCTCAGGCTGCACAAGAATCCGCAATGCCCAGTCTGCGGCGAAAATCCGTCGATTCAGAAGCTGATAGACTATGAGGAATTCTGCGGTCTCGGAAGAGGCAACGACCTTTCCGACGAACTGACAATATCGGTGGAGGAGCTCAACCGCAAGCTGAATGCAAAGGAGCCAGTGGTCCTGCTCGATGTCAGGGAACCGCAGGAGTGGGAAATAAACCGCCTCGAGGGAGCGAAATTCATACCTGTCAACGAGCTGCCCTCCAGGGTTAGCGAACTCAGCACCGCGGATGATATCGTTGTATACTGCAAGGGAGGGCAGCGGAGCAGTTACGCTGTAAGGTTCCTTCGGGATATAGGCTTCAAGAAGGTGAAGAACCTGACGGGCGGAATAATTGAATGGGTGCTGAAGGTGGACCCATCGATGATGAGGTACTGAATATCAATGGAAAGGAAAGGTGAAATGAAGATGTCTACGAACGAAATAATGGAGCGTGACTACAGCAAATACGGCTTCCATGACGCCGATGCGAAGTACGTGTTTCAGACGCAGAAGGGACTGAGCAAGGAGGTAGTCGAGGCAATCTCAGGGTTCAAGAAGGAACCCGAGTGGATGACGGACTTCAGACTCAGGTCTCTAGACATATTCCTGAAGAAACCGATGCCAGACTGGGGAAGCCCGCTTCTCAAGGATGTCGATTTTGATGACATATACTACTACATGGCTCCCACTTCAAGGGGTTCTGACAATTGGGAGGATGTTCCGGAATATATCAAGAAAACATTCGACAAGCTGGGCATACCGGAAGCCGAAAAGAAATTCCTTGGCGGTGTTGGCGCACAGTATGACAGTGAAGTCGTTTACCACAAGATAAGGGATGACCTGCAGAAGAAGGGCGTGTTATTCCTCGGTACCGACCAGGGCCTGAAGGAGCACCCCGAGATATTCAAGGAATACTTCGGCACTGTGATACCGCCGGAAGACAACAAGCTGGCAGCGTTGAACAGCGCCGTCTGGAGCGGAGGCAGCTTCATCTACGTGCCAAAGGGCGTTGAGGTGGAAATACCACTTCAGGCCTATTTCAGGATAAATGCGAAAAATGCGGGCCAGTTCGAGAGGACACTGATAATTGCCGACGAGGGAAGCAAGGTACACTACATTGAAGGATGCACTGCCCCAATCTACTCTTCGGACTCACTCCACTCCGCCGTTGTCGAGATAATAGCGAAAAAAGGCTCGTATGTGCGCTACACGACGATACAGAACTGGTCAAACAATGTCTACAACCTTGTCACAAAGAGAGCCTACGCCTACGAGGATGCCACGGTTGAATGGGTCGATGGGAACATCGGGTCGAAGCTCACGATGAAGTATCCCTCGATCTACCTTCTCGGGAACAGGGCGAAGGGAGAGGTGATATCCGTAGCATTTGCAGGCGGCGGGCAGCACCAGGACGCCGGTGCAAAGATTTTCCATTTTGCCCCTGACACTACTTCGAGAATAACTTCGAAGAGCGTAAGCAAGGATGGAGGCAGGACGACATACCGCGGGCAGCTGCTTATCGAAAAGGGTGCCGTCAACTCCAAGAGCAGCGTGAGGTGTGACGCTCTCCTTATGGATGAAAAGTCAAGAACCGACACCTATCCATACAACACAATCAACGAGGAGACAGCATCCACGACCCACGAGGCAACGGTCGGCAAAATCAGCGAGGAACAGCTCTTTTACCTCATGTCCAGGGGACTGAGCGAAGCTGATGCGCTGAACATGATTGTCATGGGTTTCCTGGATGTTTTTTCCAAGGAACTCCCGATGGAATATGCTGTTGAGCTGAACAGGCTGATACAGCTTGAAATGACAGGTTCAGTCGGATGAAACAAATCAGTCGGAGAGTGTGCAAGTGACATCGGTAACACAGAGCCTTCTCAAGCCTGCAGAAGAAGAACTGCCCGCATTCAGGGATGAGCCGTCCTGGGCAGCTGAGTACAGAAGGAAGGCGCTTTCTGCATATCTGGCTTCAAAGCCCGAGCCCAACCCTCTTTACAAGAAGTACGCAAACCTGTCAAGGTTCGAGGACAGCGGCTTCAGGCTGCCGACTGTGCCCAGCAAAGTGAACAGCATACCATCTGAATTCAGCGACATGAGGGACGAGAGCCTGTTCAGCCTTCAGACAGGAAGCATCCTTTACACCGAGTGGCGCGATCTTCCCGAGGGAGTCATACTCGAGGAACTGTCGACGGCACTTGTCAACCACGGGGACAGGCTGAAGGAATACTTCGGTTCAAAGGGACAACAGCCATCCGATGACATGTTTGTTGCGCTCAACAGCGCCTTGATGACCGGAGGGAAGTTCCTTTACGTGCCCAGGAACACAACGGTGGACAAGCCGGTGCACTGGGTATTCGTCGATGACAGCCCCGGGCTTGCCCATTTCCATCAGAATATAGTGTTTGCGGATGAGGGTTCGAGCGTCCAGATACTGTCCGAAGTGCTTTCGTCTGAAAACAACGCACCCGCGACCCTTTTCAGCGAGGTAACCGATATTTTTGCACAGCCAGGCGCTCAGGTGCACTACGCGTCGCTTGAGAACCTCTCACGCAAGTCGGTCTTCCTGTCCAACAAGCGCACGCTCGCCGGCAGGGACAGCAGCATGCACTGGGTGTCGAGCTACATAGGGGCCGATGTGACAAGGGCAAGGGCTGATACCAAGTTCATCGGCCGGGGCTCGAGCACCGACGATTACGAGATACTGTTCGGAAACGGCAGCCAGAGGTTCGATGTTGTCACCGATCTTCACCACGATGCCGCTGATACCAGCGGGAGGATTACAGTCAGGAGCGTGCTGCAGGAAAAATCGAGGTCCCTGCTGCGTGGCATGATCAGGATAGGGCCGGAGGGAGCGAACACAAGCTCGTACCTTGCAGAGCATGGGATGCTGCTGAGCAAGGACGCCAAGTGCGACGCAATACCTGGCCTTGAGATACTCACAAACGGCGTCAAGGCAACCCACTCGGCATCGGTTTCCCAGATGGATGAGGAGCATCTGTATTACCTTCAGACGAGGGGGCTCTCAAGAGACGAGGCGGAGAAGCTCATGGTGCTTGGTTTCTTCGACCCTGTCATTTCAAGAATTCCAATCGATTCGGTCAGGGACAAGCTAAGATTTCTGATAGAGGACAAGCTGAACAATGTCATATCGCTCAAGTCCACCAGGCATCTGGATGAGCTTGAGTTTGAGAAGTATGTCAAGGACCAGATCAAGACAACAGAGAACATATTCGAAGGTCACTACAAATACAGGTGACGGTTCATGACCTTCACAAAGGTCGCCTCCGTTTCAGACTTCATGGAGAAAAGGTTGAAACGCGTGGATATGGGCGTGAGGTCTGTGATGATCATCAGGCTCGGAGAGGAGTACCACGCGCTCGATTCGACATGCACGCATGAGGATACGGACCTGTCAAGGGGCATAATTACAGGGGAGTTCATCACCTGTCCCCTCCACCTCTCTCGCTTCAGCATACGATCGGGCGAGGTTGACAATCCACCTGCCGAGGAGCCGCTCCACAAGTATGACCTTAAGATAGTTGGCAACGATATACTGATAGACCTCTGAGATGATGACGATGACAGAATCCATGCCTCCCGAAAAATCTCCCTTCAGGGATGATTTTCCGATTTTTTCCGCACCGGGAAACGAGAGGCTTGTCTACCTCGACAGCGCTGCGACGAGCCAGAAGCCGCTCAGTGTGATAGAGGCAGTGACATCGTTCGAAGAAGAGTTCAACTCCAACGTTCACAGGGGAATATACCCGATAAGCGAGAAAGCAACCGAGGCTTTCGAAGCATCGAGGGAGAAATTCCGTTCATTCATCAACGCCAGGCATGCAAATGAGGTAGTGTTTGTCCGGGGTGCCACGGAGGCGCTCAACATCGCAGCTCTCAGCCTGGGAATTTACAGACTCAGGGAAGGCGACGAGGTGCTCACCACCGTCATGGAGCACCATTCCAACATCGTCCCCTGGCAGATGCTGTCCTGGAAGGGCATAAAGGTGAAGTACGCCGGCTTGGACGACAGGGGAAGACTCGACATGGAGGATTTCTCGTCCAAGCTGGGCAGCAGGACAAGGATAGTGACAGTCAGCCATGTCTCCAATGTGCTTGGCACGGTCAACAATGTAAGGGAGATAGGCAAGATGGCCCATGACAACGGCTCAATATTCATAGTCGACGGTGCACAGTCCGTGCCTCACATGCCTGTCGACGTAAGGTCGATGGATTGCGACATACTGGCTGTCTCCGGGCATAAGATGTGCGCTCCCACAGGCATCGGCGTGCTGTACGGGAAGAGTGAGCTGCTGGACTCCATGGAACCCGTATTCGGCGGAGGCGAGATGATCAGCGAGGTGAAGGAGTCTGGCTCAAAGTGGGCCGAACTCCCCTATAAGTTCGAAGCCGGGACACAGAACATATCTGGCGCCATCGGGCTCGGTGCGGCTCTGGACTACCTGAAAGGCATAGGGATGGAGAGGGTGGAGGAATACGACAAGTCCCTGCTTTCATATGCAATGGCCAGGATGATTGAGCAGGAGGATATAGAAATTTACGGACCAAGGGATCCGGAGGACAGGAGCGGTCTCATTTCATTCAACCTTAAAGGGGTGCACAGCCATGACGTGGCCGAGATTCTGGGCAGAGAAGGTGTAGCCACTAGGTCGGGACACCATTGCGCCCAGCCACTGATGGACGAGCTTGACCAGCCATCCACGACGCGTGCCTCGTTCTACTTGTACAACGGAAGGAAGGACGTGGATGCCCTCTTCAGCGCTCTCGACAAGGTAAGAAAGGTTTTCGCCTGAGCCGCCAGTTTTTATAACTAGCATCTTTTTCCAGCAGTGAGATGACGCTGCACATTCCGCGCAGGCTCCTGGACGATATAGCCGCGCATGCCTCCGAGACATATCCCGAAGAATGCTGTGGGTTCCTCGTCGGGAGCACGGGGGACGATTGCACGGTGCAACGCGTGATCCGCGCGAAAAATGTCGCCCCTGAGCCAAGGACAACGAGATACACAATAGACCCGCTCGACATAATTGTCGCTGAGAAGAAGGCATCGACCGGCGGAAAGGTGATACTCGGCTATTACCACTCACACCCCGACCACCCCTGTGTACCGTCCGAGTTTGACAGATCGCATGCGTGGCCATCCTACTCCTATTTCATCATGAGGGTATTCCTCGGAGAGCCTGCCGACTTCAGGTCATGGCGTCTCACGGAGGAAGGGGTCAGGTTCATCCAGGAGGATGTGCAGGTTGAGTGATTTTCCGGTAGCCCCCGATGCAAAGACAAGGTTTTCCGGCAGGGCATCTGCTTATTCGAAGTACAGGCCGTCCTACCCGGATGGGCTTATAGATGTGCTTAACAGGGAGGGGGTACTGCAGAGGAAAAGCACAGTTGCGGATATAGGCAGCGGCACGGGGCTGCTCACTCAGCTGTTCCTGAAAAACGGTAACGATGTGTTTGCAGTCGAGCCAAATGCTGACATGAGGGGCGCTGCCGAAAATCTCCTTTCAGCCTATCCAGGCTTTCACAGTGTCAACGGTTCAGCCGAGTCCACCGGGCTAAACGGCCGCTCAGTCGATCTTGTTGTGGCGGGTCAGGCATTCCACTGGTTTTCGCCTGCGGAGGCAAAGAAGGAATTCGGGCGGATTTCGAGAAACGGAACGGTTGCTGTGATATACAACACAAGAGGCGACTCGGAGGGTCTGGGCATGGATTACAGGAAGCTCACCGCACGGTTCGGAAGGAATTTCTCGGATGTAATGGGACCCGTGGAGGACAGGCTGCGTGTCTTCTTCTCAAGCTATGAACTGCTCACTCTGCCCAATCCAAAACAGCTCGACCTTGACGGCCTCCTGGGAAGGCTTCTTTCCGCATCATACATGCCGGCTGAGGGTGAGCCGGGCTATGAAGCAATGGCAGCCGAGGTGAGGGAGCTCTTCGCCAGATATGAGAGCGGCGGCAAGGTGACGATGCGGATGACAACGGAGATATTCCTGGGCACAGTATGAATTGGCAGGGTCAATGGAATAGATAAACAGAATTGCCCCTGTTCTTCCTTCTGTTCCTTCTCCTCCAGATTATGAATGCAAGGACGAGGACGAGGACAACTATTGCGGCTATAACCCCATTCAGCGGTGTGAAGAGCGCAACCCCGGCTAAAGGCGCTGCGTACTTTCTGATACCCATTGGCATTTCCAAGACTTTGCCTGTTCTTAACCCTTTTCAGGCTGTCTCATCGTCCCCTTTTGGCCGAAATGCCGTAGTGGTACTTCCCGATCGCAAATGCCTTTTCCACCTCGAATCCGTTGAGGGACAGAAGCGCTTCGGACTCTTCCTGCGCTACCCTCTCCGATATGGGCGGGCCGACAGGCGTCTTTGCCTTCTCCCACTCGACAATGCCGAGTGAGCCGTTTCTTTTGAGAATTCTCCTTGCCTCCCTCAAAGTGCCATTGCCGTCAAGCTCATGCAGCGTCGTTATCATCAATGCCGCATCCGCTATCCCGTCCTCAATCGGAATGCTGTCCTCCCTTGATACGACAAAAGCGACGTTCCTCAACGACTTCTCCTCGGCAAGCTTTCTCGCCATGTTGACAAACGGTTCCTGGATGTCAATTGCGAAAATACTCCCGTTCCTCCCAACTCGAAGCGACAGGGCTTCCAGGAACGCTCCGGGTCCGCATCCCACATCGAGCACTACGTGGCCTTCGCCGATTCCGAATGCGTCCACAACTTCCCTCGGATCGAGCATCCTGAATCTTTCATCGCTGAGCAGCGTGTCTCCTATCCCAAGCGGGAACTTCCTTTTCTTTCTGCTCGCCAAACGAAACCCCCTCGCTGTGTCAGTTAATATGATGCTTCTCTTAATCCTTTCACAGTGGAGCCAAGAGCCGCGACTGCCGCCAGCAGAATTGCGAAAATGATGTAGACGCGCTGCACGCCGAGAGTTTCCACAAGACCACCGCTGAGCACCATTGAAACAGAACCTCCTCCGAGCAGCAGCATCGACATGCCCGCGAGGACGCTGCCCATCCTTTCGGGGGGCGTTTTTGCCTGAAGAAGCGCTATGAATGGCACGGAAGAAATTCCCTCAACAATGCCAATGATGAACGTCACCGCTATTGCATAACTGATGTAGGCGGAGAATGCAAATGCAACATAAAGTGCTGCGTTTGCAGCGATCGAGAGAATCATGATTTTTCCGACAATGCGCCTTACTTTCACAAGCGTGACGACATAGTTTCCCGCGATGGTTCCAGCCGCAAGGGCGACCAGGATTAATGCGAAGCCGGCATTGCCCGCTCCCAGTATGTCGTTTGACATGATGGCCGGCAGGAAAATCATACCTGCACCTGTGAAGTTTGCAACCGTCAGGAAGATCGATATTTCGAGAAAAAGTCTGTTTCCTGCAATGTATTTCAGGCCATCCGCGCTGCGCCTGCTCCTGCCGTGCGCGATGGGCGAAACAAATCTCATGAAAGCGAAGAACAGTACGCTTGCAAGAAAAGCAGCTACAACGACAAGAACTATTCCCGCAGTATCGCGTATTAAGACAAAGCCTGCAAGGCCCAGCGCGTAGCCGAATATCCTGCTGAGCTGAGAAGTCGTCTGCTGAAGGGAATTTGCTGTTGCAAGCTCATTCTCTGAGACAAGCACGGGTATTACGC
>JAKAPY010000074.1 GCA_021811925.1 Thermoplasmata archaeon
ACAACCTTACCGTGGAAGCGCTCATGATAAACAGGGTCTACGCCCACGACTCAAAGAATGCAGATCCGAAGAAACTCAGGGAGCAGGAAGCATACATGGGCATGATACACGAGATATTCGAGCCCCTCAAGATATTCAAGGCCCACCAGTTCACCCTTGAGGTCGTCGGGCAAGAGGCAGTCAAGCGTCTGGCAGACGAGCTTTTCGGCGACACTGACCCCTCGGTCATCTACACCCGTGAAAACCCTTTGAGGATTACGTCGCGGGGCGGCACGACCACTATCAGGCTCAAGGTGCCCTTTGCCACCACGGACCAGCTAGAATTATATACAAAAAGGGACGCTATTATTGTCAACATAGGCCAGTACAGGAGGACGATCGCGCTGCCACTGGGGCTTTATGGCAGGGAGGTTTCCTCAGCTGAGATATCGGATGGTATGCTGGCCATCAAATTCAGGGAGGAGCTGAATGCCACAAAGAAAAGAAAGCGCGGAGAACGAGCTGAGGACAAAGGAAGTAGTTGAACACGCCTACAATGCAGGCGTCAGCGCCCTGATGGCAATGCGATCAATGCTGCCCAAGCTGGCCACGAATTCCAGGGCAATGAATGAACTCAGGAACGCTCAGAAGGAATTCCTGCTGACGGCTAGGGCGATTATAGAAAGCCAGCTCGGTTTTCTGGAGCATGTCGAGAAGGTGTCCACGGCTGGCGAAAAGAAGGAAGAGCCTAGAAAGGTCCAGGTAAGGCAGAAGAAGGAATGATCAGCCCTGCCTCACGGCCGAGGCGATGCTCTCCATCTTCCTTGTCACGAGCTCCTCGTCCACTCCCTTCTCAATAACGGATACAACAACAGCCTTCCTTCCGGCGCTCAGTATGAGCATTTTGCTGTCGCTGCTTTCCACAGTCACCCTCTCGGGCGGTCCGCGCTTCAGTTCCATGTTGGCTGTCACGGCAGCTCCCATGAGAGTTGCGCACATTATTGCAAACGTCTCTACGAACGTTCCAGAATCAAGGTCGGAGGCTATTACAAGGCCGTCCCTGCTTATGATAGCGGACGACTTTACTCCGTCTGTTCGCAGTTCCTTCAGCATGCCCTTTAGATCTTCAGTCATCACTTTCCTCCTCCAGGTTGGTTATCTTGAACACACAGCCGTTGGAACCGAGGCTTTCGCACTCTTCCTCCTCGCACAGTACCTTCTTGTGTTCTGCAGCTTCGTACAGCCTCTTGAATACTCCCCTCAGCCTGTGGCAGGTGGGTGCGCTTGCACTTCCTGCTTCTATCGAACCGTGAACTATTACACCGTGGCCATTGAACTCGACCTCTTCGGCCCAGCCCCTTGCCACCAGCAGCCTCGTCGCAGTCTCAAGCAAGTCCCCTTCCTCGTCCATTGCAATTCGGACGATCTCGCTTCCGGTGAGTATTCCCTCCCTGTAGAACAGACCATGGGACGCGCTGGCCATCACTCCTTCGTAGAGTGTCCGTATGTTTCCCATTTCCGTCTGGGAGATCTTGACGAATTTCATGCTGTGCCAATTCATTTTGAGAGAGTTTATAAATCTTTTCCGCAAAAGTGCGATATTACATAGGAACGCCAGCCGGCGCCAGATGCGCTTTCCCGGCATCACGCCGCAGGCAAGATTTTAATCGCCGGCATGCGTAACACAGTGACGGTGCAAGAGTGAGATGCTGACAGACAGTGAAGGGGAAATCGCGGTCAGGTTCGCACGCGGGATAAGCGAAAGCGCTGTTCTCACGGGCAGCTACAAGGTACCGGACGTTAAGCTGCCCCCCGTCTTCGAGAAGAAGGCGGGTGCGTTTGTGACGGTACAGACTTTTCCCGCAAGGGAATTGAGGGGATGCATTGGCATTCCCGAGCCTATATACACCCTGCGCCAGGCAATACTGAACTCCGCGGTGGACGCCGTGCTCTCCGATCCGAGGTTCGAACCAGTGCGCGAAAGCGAGCTTCCCTCCCTCATATTTGAATTGAGCGTGCTCTCCCCTCCTGAACAGATTGTATCCAAGACCAGGTGGGAGCTGCCTTCGAGCGTCGAAGTCGGAAAGCACGGCCTGATAATTGAAAGGGGCAGGTTCAGGGGGCTGCTTCTCCCCCAGGTCGCAGTGGAGGAGAAATGGAGCAGCGAAGAGTTCCTGTGCATGACATGCTGGAAGGCAGGTCTGCCGGAGGATGCATGGCACGATACCCGTGTCAGTGTATACAGGTTCGAGGGGGAGGTATTCAGCGAGGATGCGCCGAAGGGAAGGGTGGCGAGGAGAGAGCTCAATAAGCACGCCTGACCGAAAAGCTGGCGCCGGCCGATGATTTCAATCGTAGGAGCAGGTCAGTGGGAGCGTCAGGTATTATATAAAAAGTCAGATATGCTTTTTCTTAATAAAGCGAGGGAGTGAGGTTCATTCTTGGCCCGTGCTGACTTTGCGATAGACGGCACCTTCTACATCGACCGAATGCTTGTCAGGACATCCATCGGGATAAAGGGCGGCCGCATAACGGCTATAAAGAAGAACGTGGAGGCATACGAGCGTGAATCCTTCGACAACAGCATCATCATACCGGGTGCCATAGATCTTCATGTCCATTTCAGGGAACCGGGACTCATGCACAAGGAGGATATAACGTCCGGGACCACAAGCGCCCTTTTCGGAGGGGTGACAACTGTTGTCGACATGCCAAACACCGTCCCGCCTACGACGACACCCGAGAGGCTTTCAAAGAAGCTTGAGCTTTACTCAAGCAAGTCGTTCGTCGACTACGGTGTGTTTGCATCCCTAATGCCGGGCGGCCGTGTGGCTAAGCTTGCAGAACAGGCATCGGGTTTCAAGCTTTTCATGGGCAGCAGCACAGGTGAACTCATGTGCAGCGACCCCGTCCAGCAGTCAAAGCTGGTCGAAGCCGCAGCAAAAACGTCCAGGCCGGTTGTAGTGCACGCAGAGGACGAGGCACTTCGCAACAGGATTTCGGAATACAATCTGCGCGACCACTACAGGTCAAGACCGCCCGAATGCGAGATAGAAGCCGTCAGAAGGCTGGTCCGCTTTGCAGAATCTCCCTCAAGGCCCAGGATACATGTGGCACATGTATCAACGAGGGAGGCGGCTGAAATGAAGCACGGAGAGAATCTCACCCTCGAGGTGACGCCTCACCACCTTCTTCTCGACTCTGAAATGCCCCTCAAGGCTTACGGCAAGGTCAACCCTCCCCTGAGGCGGAGGGATGACAGGATTGCCCTAATGAAACTTGTCACCGCCGACAAAATGGACACATTCGGCTCGGACCACGCCCCGCACACGAGGGAGGAGAAGGAGGACGAATTCGACTATGCCCCCGCGGGCCTTCCGGGTGTCGAGACAATGCTGCCTCTTCTGCTGCAGCTAGTCGGGACAAGTGAATTGAAGCTCAGCACGCTCGTCAGGATGATCAGCGAAAAACCTGCCGGGATACTCGGCGCAAGAAAGGGAAGGATAGCAGTCGGATACGATGCAGATATTGTTGTGGTCAACATGAGGAAGATAAGGGCTGTCGACGCGTCCGTACTCCACTCAAGATGCGGATGGTCACCCTTCGAAGGTCACCTTGCCGTTTTCCCGGAAAAGGTTTATCTCCGGGGAAGAAAAGTGGTCGACGGCCAGGCCCTTATCGGAAAGCCGCAGGGCATGGCAGTGCATGGTGTGCATGATGGTTGAAATAGACACTTCCGAGCTCAGGGGCAAGTGGTTCAAGTGCATCGACGGCTGTGGCCTCTGCTGCCTGTGCCAGCCTGAGCTGCTCCCCTTGGAGCTCAAGGACTTCAGGGGCAATCCGGGACTCGCCGGGGTGGTTGTCAGGAGCGACGGCGATCCCGCAAGAAAGTCGATCGCAATGCTGAAAAACGGCGGTCCATGCGTCATGCTGAAGGAGCGGAAGTGCACCATCTACCGTGAAAGGCCGCACTTCTGCAGGCAGTTTCCCGTCCACACGCATCTGATGTGGCGAATTCAGCTGACACCCGACTATTCATGCAGGGGCATATGGAGGGAGGACTGGGGGGATGGGAAAGACGGTTTCGTGGATTTGGAGAAGTACGGTCTCGACGAACTTCACCGCTACTCAGGCGAAAAGCTTGAGGTCGAGCTGAAGGATGCAAACGAGGTTTTCGAGGAATTCAGGCGGAATTCAATTGACAACGGGGTGTGGAGGGAAGCTGGTGAGCTTCGATCTAAAACGGCATCGCTGATTGGCGACGGTTTCTTTTCGGACCTGGACGGGCTTGGCTCAATACTGCTTGCTGTGCAGCACGCCAGGGAGGATGAGCTGGATGTCTTCGACATACTCCGTGCCACCGGGAAGGGACAGAACAGGAGGGAATCGCTGAATGCGATGCGGGAGCTTTCGGAGGAGCTTCTGACGGTTTCCAGGATCGAGGAGAATCCGATATACGTGGACGGTTCACTGAACTGGAACGTATACAATCTGGTCAACGGGAAGATATGGAAAAGAAGACTTCTGGACAGGGGCGGCCTGAGCAACATTTCCCAGGTGGAACTTGATATCTCAGACATCTCTGTATCAGCAGAAGGTGAAAGGGCTCTCACCGCATACTCGATCAAGTCTAATTCAAGAGATGCCTTCATGGGCTTTGTCTGCTACCTTGTCGATGACGCAGACTACGACATCGACCTGCTCTCAACCTACCTTGAAAACATGGCAATGACGCAACTGGACCTGGTGATGAGATCAGCCATAGTACAGCCTGAGCGGCGCAGGAGTATTGGCCGGGAGCAGGTGGCGGAAGGTGTGGTGTACATCGACATGGACATGCACGATGCGCCTACCATCGGTTCTGTGATCTAGCTGCGATGGCAAAGGCTGCCTGTCCTTGCCCGGAGCCAGCACACCACTGATTTTCCTACAAAAGTTTAATATCTGCTTGCAAAATGACTTCTTTCATGTCCAGTGCTGTCAAACCTCTCGCCTTTCTTGGGCAGGCGATAGAATCGCAGGTAATGGTAGAGCTCAAGGGAAACAGGGGCTACAGAGGCACGCTTGACGGCTACGACCCTCACATGAACCTTGTCCTCCGCAACGCCGAGGAGCTCATAAACAACCAAGTTGTCAGAAAACTGGAGATAACGATCGTCCGCGGCGACAATGTTATATATATCTCTCCTTAAGATTGGTGAACATCATGAGCAAGGGAACTCCGTCTCAGGGAAAACACAATTCAAACAAGACGCATATAATCTGCAGGAGATGCGGAAGGCACGCATACAACGTAAAGGGCTACTGTGCCTCATGCGGCTATGGGAAACAGGCGACCGTCCGGTCCTACGGCTGGGCCAAGGCCCATTAGGCAGGTGAACGAAATGTTCACCGACAAGGCCGAGGACAAATGCGGCGTTGTCGGCATGTCTTCTGAAAGGGACGTTGCCTCCTACCTGTACGGAAGCCTGCGGATTCTTCAGCACAGGGGGCAGAACAGTGCTGGAATAGCTGTTAGTTCGGACCAGGAGACAATCAAGGCGGTAAAGGGACTCGGACTTGCCCATGAGGTATTCAACAGCGAAAATATTTCATCGCTCACGGGCCGATCGGGCATAGGTCATGTCCGTTACCCCACCACGGGGGACGACATGCTCGAGAACGTGCAGCCGCTTGTACTCAGATCCGGTGTGGGTGATGTCGCGCTGGCGCACAACGGCGACATTGTCAATTCAGAGCGGCTCAGGGCCAGGCTCGAGGATGAGGGATGGGCCTTCTTTTCAACGACCGACACCGAACTTGTCATAAGGATGATAGTGAACGAGCTCAAAGACCTCGTAGACCCGGTAAAGGCTGTAAGAAACGCACTGAAGCAGGTCGAGGGTGGATACGCGTTCACCCTTATGATCGGTTCAAGGGTCTTTGGCATAAGGGATCCGCTTGGCATAAGGCCCCTTGCCATCGGCAAGGTGCCAGAGGGATATGCCGTCGCGAGTGAGAGTGTTGTGTTCGACATGCTCGGCGGAAAGCTCGTCAGGGATGTCATGCCAGGCGAAATCGTGGAATTGACGCCGGACGACTATGTTTCCTATCCATCCCCTGCCCTCCAGGAGAAGGCAAACTGCATGTTTGAGTATGTATACTTCGCCAGACCTGACAGCATCATCGACGGGAAGGCAGTCTTCGATGTGAGGGTCGAAGTGGGAAGGATGCTTGCCACGGAAAGGCCGGTGGAGGCGGATGTTGTCATTCCCGTCCCGGATTCAGGCAGGACCCACGCAATCGGGTTTTGCGAGGCATCTGGAATACCAATGTCCGAAGGGCTGATGAAGAACAGGTTCGTGGAGCGCACTTTTATCCTGCCTGACCAGGACGCCAGGGAGGCAAGTGTAAGGATGAAGCTCAATCCGATCAAGTCAGTCATACAGGGCAAGCGCGTTGTTATCATCGACGACAGCATCGTCCGCGGAACGACAATGAGGAAAATTGTCCAGATGGTCAGGGAGGCAGGCGCAAAGGAAGTGCATGTGCGAATAGGATGCCCCATGATTGTGGCGCCGTGCTACTATGGCATCGACATGAAGACAAGGAGCCAGTTCATTGCCACAGGCAAGACCGAGTCAGATGTGGCCCGGGAGATCACTGCGGACAGCCTCGGATACATAAGCGTTGACGGACTCGTGAAGGCAATAGGCTCGAAGCAGTCAGATCTCTGCCTGGGCTGCCTCACTGCGGAGTACCCCACACGCGTACCGGGCGAAAGATTGCGCTTCCAGAGAAGTCTCGAGAGCTTCCAGGAAGCATCTGTCAAGGGGAGCGCACTCGGCCGCATCGACACCTGAGAAGCACAGTAAGTTTTATGCTGAGAATGGCTTAGCACCTAAACGGCATGGGCCGGTAGATCAGTTGGAAGATCGCTACCTTGGCATGGTAGAGGCCACGGGTTCAAATCCCGCCCGGTCCACTTCACAAACATGGTTGGCATCCTTGTGATAAATAAAGCTACTTTTGAGGCATGGATTGTTCAATTTCTTTGTCTATTCTATTCTTCCTGACATTCCTAGCAGGATTGCGCATATCCCTGATCCACTGATAGACTGGCACCAGCACCGCCATCAAGAGTGCTATTATGCCAGCAGTCCGCAGATATGTCACATTCTCCCTTTTACCAGTTGGACAGCTGTTTCCCCTCATCTGACATATGAAAATGTGATCTCTTCTTGCACTGGGGGCACTTGACTACAAAACGATGTCCCCCTTCACGCCATATGATGCCTGCATTGGGATCAGAAAGGCTGTTCAACTGATCGTAATACAGGTCAAATTGATGCCCGCATTCGGGGCAATTCAAATGATACTGCTGTCCCACACGACTCCCTCATAATTATTATGTCTTGCGGAGATAAGTATATTTCCAAATACAGCACAGTGGAAAATAAGCAGCCTGCAGGTTGATCATGTTCCACCAAAATGGTCAGTGAAGCATAATTGGGGCCACGGGTTCAAATCCCGCCCGGTGCATTTTAACCAAATTATCAATAGACTTTCTTTCTATGTCCAACTTTAATTACGACAACTATTAACTCACTGTTCTTTATCTGATAAATTGCCCTGTAGTCCCCTATCCTCAGACTCCAGAGCCCGGTAAGTATTGAAGTTAGAGGTTTCCCACTCTCGGGTTCATCCTCAAGTCTTCGAAGAGATTTCATTATCCTGTTTCTGAGTGTTTTGTCACATTTCTTGATGAAATCCTCTGATTCAGCGGTGAGTATGATAACAAAAGACAATACTAGTCAAGCTCCCCGGTGATTTGGTCGAGAGCCTTTGTTCTTCCTGCCTTTATGTCTTCGAGTCCTCGAGAAATTCCCCTCATCATTTCCGGATCAGAAAGAATTTCTAGAGTCTCAATCAGTGATTCCCTGCTGGCAACATTTGGGGAATATGAATCTATTAACCTGCTAATCAAATCATTGTAAGATTCTCTTGGGTGTATTTTTAGGTGATTTAGCCTTTCCTTGAGTTCTTTGTCAATCTGAACTGTAGTAACCATAGGTAGCAATAGATAGCAATAGTTATTAAACGTTATGTAGATTACAGGCTTTGCA
>JAKAPY010000075.1 GCA_021811925.1 Thermoplasmata archaeon
GTGCAGGAAACACTGTCAAAATATCTGAAGGACCCTTCGAAGAAGGACATTTACATTTGCGGCCTGCAGATAATGGTTGACCAGGTCAAGGATCTGGCTGTTGCAGCTGGTGTTCCGGCAACAAACGTCTACTATGAAAGGTACGACTGAACCTGCCGCTCCCCACCCAGAAGCATCGAAGTTTGGACAGGCAATCACACCGGCATAAGTTTAATACACGTTGGTGGCTAGTGTCAGCAGAGCCAAAGTAACATCAGGAGACCTGAACAATTGCCCGCCTCACCTCTTCCTGCCAAGTGCGAATTGTGCCCTTTCTTCATTCAGACTTTCACACAGGAACTGAAGAGAAAGACAGAACACGGCCTTCGTACAGTGGAGGTCATGACAGGCATCTGTGGCGCAATGCGACTCTCCGAAATCAGGGTCCATGTCCCGGCGGTTGAAACTACACACAGGCGCGCGGGTGATGCACAGTGTTATTTTGCAACACAAAGCGGCTCAGGGCTCTCGGAAAAAGTGGCGTGGCTGATCGAAAAAAAGAGGTCGGCTGCCACAAAGGTCAAGACTCCTGTTTGACTATTCTGTCAACTGGTGGCTTGCCATGTCGGTTGTAGATGCTATTCCCACGCCCACTGAGTTTATGGATATTATGCCTATGCTGACGCTCCTGTCATAGAGCGATACACCCTTGTCAGCCGCTTCCTGGGCAGACAGGCCGTTGCACATGTAATCGTAAACGGTCTTTGAAAGCACCTTGCGTATTATCTCCTCCCCGATACCCGTGGCCGCGACGGCGCCCTCCGGCCCCGCGAATATGCCGCAGCCTATCATCGCAATATCCCCCACTCTGCCCTTCAAGGCGGGGAAGGTTCCCCCTGTTGAACCCGCAGCTGCAAATCTGCCCATTCCATCCATGGCAACGGCCCCTACCGTATCGACCTTGTAGTTCTTCCAGTTCCGTGGCCACTCGGGCCTGCTTCCCTTCCTGAAATCATCGCTGCCCTTCTCAAGCCTTTTTCTCGACTTCGGCGTCCGGGGGTCATAGTCATCAAACCCGTTCTCTCTCGCAAAATCAACCGCGCCGTCAGCCGCCAGAAAGACATGTGGAGATTCCATGACCTTTCTTGCCACCAGTACCGGGTTTTTCGTCCTTGTGAGGTATGCGACCACGCCGCAGTTTTCTTCCGAATCCATGACTGCTGCATCCATGTACGCATTGCCGTCGAGCCTGAGGACAGAACCGGTTCCCGCATTGAATCTGTCGTCATCTTCCATGACCCTTGTTGCTTCAGCGGAGGCATCTACCGCCCTCCCGCCTTTGCGCAGTAGGTTCATGGCCGCTGTTGCGGCATTGGCCGGGCCGTCGCTCAAATTCCTGGGAGAACCGGCCCCTCCATGAACAACAACTCCCCTTTTCATGTTGCATGCATCTGCTCGGGGTATCTGAAACTTTCCGCATGTGCGGGCCAGGCCCTGGCAGCTTATTTGTCAGTGAGCATGCAGTAGTTTATCGTAACTTCCGATATGTCAGTTGCATAGTATGCAATCCTTCTTACCGACTCCTCAATCAGTGCAAGCTGCACGGCTTCTTCTGCCTTGATCTTCTGAATGCTTATTGAAATTTCCCTCAGAAGATTCTTCAGGCTGTCCCTGCCGTCTATCACGTCGTTCGCATCCTCGGCGCTTCCTTTGAAGTACGCAGAAATTGAACCGTCCAGCATTTTGAGCGCCTGGTTATGCGCGAGCTCGAACTTGTGCATCAGTTCCTTTGGAATTGCATAGTCTGTGATGGCGGTGACTGCCCGCGCAATCTGCACTCCATGGTCCCCTATTCTTTCCAAATACCTTGCTATCTGGAAGTATGAAGTGCTTTCCTCTATTGTCATCTTGAGCCTTTCAGCAAGCCTGGGATCCCTTGTCATCATATTGTGCTCTTTCATGATGATCCAGTAAATCCTGTCTGCATCCGAATCCCTGTTAATGACATCGATCGCAAGCGGCTGATCCCCCTTCTGAAATGCATCCATTGCATCGACAGCCATGGACCTCACTATCAGGTGAAGCCTCCTTACACCCTTCTCCTGCGAGAGTTCCATGGGGTCGCTTAGATCCTTTATGGTGACACTGTTGATGGTTTCCTCGACTATCTCCACGCCCGTGACAGACCTTGTGAACAGCCTCACTTTTTCCTTCACTGCGTTGTCTATCCTTTCCTTTGCCCTGACGATGATTGTGTCGAACCCCATGATGTACGTGCCAATGAGCATCCGCTCCAGATGTGCCGGCGACTCCTTCTGCAGGTTGATGATCTTGCTCCTGTAGTCCTTCCTTGCATCTATGCTCGGAGTTATCGTTATTGTTCCCCTGTTGTCACGCACCAGCCCCACAACGTCGCCTCTCCTTATTCCCATCTTGTCTATCCAGTCCTTGGGAAGGGAAATCGTGAAGGTGGAATTGCCTGTAAACTGAACCTTTCGTGTCTCCATAGTTCTTTCAACTGGAAATAGTTAAGGTTTAGGATATATATTTTATTATTTTCTATATAGTAACTTTAGACTACTTTTATAGGCGGCAGAATTCTCCAATTTTGTATAGTCTACTTAGGGCTATTTCATCCATATGCCAGCTAGTGGGGCGCAATAAACTGAAGATGGGGGTGGATTAAGTCTGACTGCTGAAAGAGGTGCGGGCGTTTTTGCGGGACTCGACGAGAGCGCAGTCCAGCGGTTTCACATCAGGACCCTTATAGTTTCCGGAATGGGTTTCTTCACGGATGCATACGACCTGTTTGTCATAGGCGCACTGCTGCCGGTCATAGCAATTTTCTTCGGCATATCTAATTCGGGCATCACCTACGCCCTCATTTCAAGCTCGGCGCTCTTCGGCGCAATAGTCGGGCCATTGGTTTTCGGGCCGATTGCGGACAGGTTCGGCAGGAAAACTGTATATGCAATCGACCTGGCGATACTCATCATTGCTGCCATAGGCTCCTCATTCTCCGCTGATCCAACACAACTTATTGCATGGAGATTTGTCCTTGGCATCGGCGTCGGCGGGGACTACCCGGTCAGCGCCACCCTCATGTCCGAATATTCGAACAGGAAAGATCGTGGAAAGCTTGTTTCCTCCGTGTTTGCCATGCAGGGTTTTGGCCTTCTCGCCGGTGCACTCACCACTTTGGTATGCCTGTGGCTGCATCTTCCTCCGAACATCGTATGGAGGATACCGCTTGCCGTCGGTGCTATTCCTGCTCTCGCCGTGATATATGCAAGAAGAAATATAAAGGAAACACCAAGGTTCATGGTTACTTCCGGAAAGCTCGATTCCAAGACGGTTGCTGAAGTGGGCATCAATACGAATGGGGAAAATTCAAATGCAACCATCAAGATTCCAAAGCGCCAGATACTCTCCAGGTATATGCCGCTCATTCTTGGGACGGCCATCTCGTGGTTCACTCTGGATGTCGCATTTTACGGTACATCGATTTTCTCCAACACGATCATACACAGTCTAATCCAGGGAGGCTCAAGCTATGCGTCACTCATACACTCTACTGAGTTGACGTCTCTCATTTTCCTTTTCTTTGCATTCCCCGGATATTGGGCAGCGGTATTCCTCATTGACGGGGTTGGCAGAAAGAAGCTGCAGCTCCTCGGTTTCGGTTTCATGGTTGTGGCATACGCTGCAATAGCATCAATTCCGGGCATTATCTCGAACATTCTTGCACTTTTCGTCGTCTACGGGTCTACTTTCTTCTTCATAAACATGGGTCCGAACACGACAACATTTGTCGTTCCGGTAGAGGTCTTCCCAACTCAGATCAGGACAACCGGCCACGGAATCGCGGCCTCTGCGGGAAAGGTCGGCGCTTCGATAAGCGCATTTCTCTTTCCATTTGCGCTGCATACAATCAAGCTCAGCGGCGTGTTCACATGGCTGGCGATAATGGCCGTTCTCGGACTGATTATTACCGCGATACTTATACCGGAAGGACAGGAAAGGAGGCTTGAGGATATTTCAGGCGAAGAAAGACTTCTTAAAACGTACTCCGAATTTTCCGATCTCATCACGGGCCTGACAGAAAGAATCGGCGATGGCGCTCAGGAACTTCGATCGTTTACCAGGAACTGGGGCGATGTGACGGAAGAGGCGAAGAAGATCAAGGCAATTGAGCATGACTGCGACGAGATAGTGCATCGCATCTTCGTGAGGCTCAATACCAAATTCTTTGCACCGATTAACAGGATGGACATTGTCACTCTCACCCACGCACTCGATGACATAATGGATTACCTTGAGGCGACAAGCGCCCGCTTCAGCATGTACAACATAGACAGCGCCACAGAAGAAATGAACAGCTTCATGGACGTAATAGTTGACTGCGTGTCAGAAGTCAAGAACGGCATTTCCAACATAAATGACATCTATTCGCGCCGCTTCGACAGGATAGAGTCAAGCTGCATACGCATCAACGAACTCGAAAACAGCGGGGATGAACTGCTCAGGAATTCACTCAAGAAGCTATTCGAGTCCGGCGACGCGATACATATCATGAAACTGAAGGAGATATATGACAATCTGGAGACTGTGACGGACAAATGTGAGGACGTCGCAGACATACTGCGTGACCTGATTGTGGAATACAAGCAAAGGTGATGCATTCAGGGCGCGTAGGCATACACCTGTGAAAAGCCATTCGAATATACAAGCACAAAATCACCGCTATTGCTTATGTTCTCCATGACAGCAGGTGGAATTGGTATTGCAGTCTGGTTCGGGTAGAAGTTGGCAGCATTTATCATGTAGGTGTCAAGCATCAGGAAATCAACCGTCTTGTTTCCGCTCGGTGTCTGGCTCAGATTCAATGAAGCTTCCATCTGGCCCAGGCTCGCTGCCATGAAAATCGGGTACCCGCCAATCTCCCACGTTGCATTTCTGTCGGAGTAGCCGAAAACAAGCGAGCTCAACCTGTGATCCGAAGCGACGACTGAACCGCTGCCGGTGTTCCACCTGAGCCATTGTGTTGCAGAGAGATCCTTGGCCGGTGTGGCGCCTATTTTGGAAGGTGTCGTCGTCACGCCCACCATGGCCGTGGAGACCCCGCCGGCTACAACAAGCGCAACCGCCAAAAACACGGTCACACCGACCCGGATGTTCTTCGGTGCCATCTCTATGAGCAGCATAATTCCAATGCCGGAGAAGGTGGCGATGAACAGGAGCACATATTCAACCACCCTTTCGGGAACAAGATAGTCTATGTTTGTCACTATTCCGACCAGGACTATGGCGCCAAGCGCAAGCAGTGTCAGCGCCAGGGGGTAAATCCTTGTTTCGCTCTTTACCGCAGGCATGAACGCGGCGATGCCAACGAGCGTGAACACAACTGTTGGAATGTCGAGCAGCGTGTAGGCGCTCGGGTATATCGGGACTGAAGAGGCGCCGGCAAGCGTTAGATACAAGACTCCTGCCACTCCCGCAACGAGGGCTGCAATGAAGTAAGCGGGTTTTATTTCGAGCCTTCCTCCGGATGCAGGCGCCCATTTGCGACCACTGAAGAGCGAGCCAAGTATGAACAGCACGAATGCGAGAAGGTATGGGGCGGAAACTGCCTCCACAAGTGTAAGATGCGGGTTCTCCAGTATAAAATGGACAAGGAATTCTGGTGCCTCGGTCAGCCAGTATATCCATGTCAGTGTGGTGATTATGAGTATGAAAGCGAGCGATTTGAGCAGCTGCTCGCCATCCTCTCGCTTGAAGAATGAATAATAGAAAAGCACGGTGTATAGGAAGAGCAGAAGAATGACGGTGCCGAGGTGATATGTCGGTATCATAGCGAGTGCAGATACCATTGCCATTGCTGTCATCATTCTGTCTCTTCTCGAGTTCAGGTAAAAGTAGATGAAGAAAACAAGCACGACCTCCCCTATCGGGTCGGAGGCGAGTATTGATGTGTGCCCCACTATCACGGTCGATGTCGCATAAAACAGCGCAGCAAGTATGCCGGCTGACTTCCTTCCTGTGACGGTCAGGGCTATGCCTGCAACAGGGAACACAAGAAACGAAGTGACGAAAGACGTCGTGAGCTCGACCGAAGCTGCGGTTGAAACACCCGCCAGGCGAGCAATCGACGCAACAAGCTGGTACGCTGTCGGGAATTCTGTGTAGGTAAGGCCGAAACCGTAGTAGGGTGAAGGCATCATCCCGTTGACTGCGAAGAACTTGGCGATGTAGTAATTCTCCCCTGTGTCGGGTCCCCAGACATTGAACTCAAGCGGCAGTATCAGTCTCAGCGTAAGTGCGATGAAAAAAGTTGACAATAGGGAAAACGTGAACCATCTGCCTTCTTTCATCGTCTCTTCCGCCTTGTACGCAAGTATAAAACGGTTGGATATAATTGTAGGGGAAGTTGCCTGCCTGGAACAATGCAGAAGTGAGGAGTATGAAGATTCATCGCATTGGTGAAGCCGGCACGATTTTTGAATGTGATGTGCTCGACGGACTCAGGTCCATTCATGACGGGAGCATTGATGCGGTATTCGCCGATCCACCCTATTTCCTGCAGCTTGAAAATGAACTAAGGAGACCAGACGACAGCATCGTTTCACCAGTCAACGACGAATGGGATCGCTTCTCCTCGTTTGAAGAATATGACAGTTTCACCCGGTCATGGCTTGCGGAAACAAAGAGGGTGCTGAAGGACGATGGAACGCTCTGGGTAATAGGCACCTACCACAACATATTCCGGGTGGGAAGGCTGCTTCAGGATCTTGGATTCTGGATACTCAACGACATAGTCTGGATAAAGTCAAATCCGATGCCCAATTTCAGGGGCTCGAGATTCACCAATGCGCACGAAACGCTCATATGGGCGAAGAAGTCGAAGAATGCCGGTTATACATTCAACTACTGGGACATGAAGTCGCTCAACGGTGATCTGCAGATGAGAAGCGACTGGCGGATACCCATATGTTCGGGAGTCGAGCGCATAAAGAAGGAGGGGAGGAAGGCACACTCGACCCAGAAGCCTCTTGCCCTGCTGTACAGGATAATCATCGCATCCACCTCTCCCGGGGGGACCATCCTGGATCCCTTTCTGGGTTCAGGAACCACAGCCGCAGCCGCGCAGCTTCTTGGCCGGAGATGGATAGGAATAGAGCGCGACCCTGACTACATCGCACTCGCCGTTTCCAGGATCGGGGAACCGGGCGCCGTTTCAGCGGCTGAGGATTACAGGCTTTCCATAGCGCCCTCTCCCACAAGAAGGAATGAGCCAAGGGTCTCCTTTGGAAACATACTCGAGTCCGGCATGCTCAGGGCCGGGGACCGCCTTTACGGGCCAGGTGGGCGCGGGCCTGCGCGAATCAATGCGGACGGATCGCTTTCTCAGGGGCAGCACCGCGGAAGCATACATCAGCTCGCAGCCCTTGCCCTGAAACGTGAACGTGCAAACGGGTGGGACTACTGGCTCTTCAATGAAAACGGCACGAAGACATCCATCGATGTGCTCAGGACTCGTTTCAGACAGTTGGCCGAAGTGAACGATGCCACGCAGGGCAAGAGGCAGGGGCGGCGAGCCGGGCGGAGAAACGCTTAAGACAGTCAAACAGCTCGACTCTACGGGTGGCCCCGATGTCCTCCGCCTCAGATGCATTTGTGGTGTACTACAGGAGAACTGCTTTTTCACGCTCGCGGCCCAACAGCCCTGAGAAGGACGTTTTCAACTCGATTAGAATGGATTATGCGCTCTCGCTCCTCATATCAGATGCTGTTTCAGCCACAGGTATACGACCGCAGGAGATAGATGACGTAATCACAGGCTGCGCCTACCAGCGCGATGAGAACTGGACTTTTGGCGGGCGGCATCCCGTTTTGCTCGCACACATGCCGTCCACAGTGCCTTCAATGGCTGTTGACCGGGCATGCTCTTCCTCGCTCAACGCACTGTCAATAGGTGCAATGGAGATAATGAGATCGGAA